>JBDRJR010000123.1:0-51862 GCA_043814705.1 Verrucomicrobiota bacterium
CGGAACAGAATAAACACAGATGGGAAAAACCGGAACTGCGGTTTTGATAATGGTCCTTCATAGCCCTCGGTTTTATTGGGGTTTTCCCACAGTCAATAGCCCACAGCCCTCAGCCAAAGCATCCTATGGGATGCTACTGTAAAAAAGACAATCCTTATGACTGTTGCCGGTTGTTTTTTAAACGTTTGGCGCAAGCACCAACACAAGTAGTCTAAAGCCTGGCGCCACCGTTTCATCCCTGCCGGCCAGACGTGTTTGTGAAAGGCGAAGTGATCTATGGGTGAATTCGCATTACAACGCTTCCTGAAGGCGATCTATCGTTCGGCACGGATTGAGGGGCCCAACCATACCACCTTGACGGGTTCCTTTCTCGGCAAATCCCATCAACACCCCGATCTTTATCAGATGAGTTATATCGTCCATGGCCGGACCGATGTCATCATTGCCGGCCGCCGGTATCGGGTGGGAGATGGGCATGTGTTATGGGTGCCGCCCAAGACCTGGCATGGTTCCTACCGTCCGGACGAGTGCGCGCACTTTGACTTGGCGCAGGCTAAATTCACCGTGCCCATGTGCCCGCCATTCCGTTTCCCGGCGGTCATGATTATCTCGACGCCCAATGAATGGTTGAATCTCTTCCAGCAGTTGATTAATGAACATCATATGCAACGACCTTATCGTGAAACAACCATCCGCCTGCTATTTGCGCAACTAATCTTGCTGATGGCCCGGGACATGGCCAGGAATGTGCGCCGACGAACCAAATCCAGTCAGTTGAATCGTTCCGTGTCCATCCAACAAGCCAGAATTAACGCCGCAGTGTGTTATCTGCATCAGCATTATCGCGAGCATGTCAAACTGACTGACGTGGCGCGTGCGTCGGCAATGTCGGTCAGCGCCTTAAGCCACGAATTTCGCCGGCTAACGGGGCTTTCGCCGATCAATTACCTGATCAATTATCGTCTTTCGCAGGCCGTGGCCTTAATGGGCAACACCGAAATGAAAGTCGGCGCGATTGCCGAAGCGGCCGGTTTTGCCAGTCCTTATTATTTTTGCCGGCAATTCAAAAAGCGTTATCATGCATCACCCGGCCAATATTATCGCCGCGTCTATCCCGCCTCTTAGCGGATTTGCATCCGGGCCTCCTGTTTTTTGCATGCCGCCGCATGCACATAATTTCAGGCGCAAAATAGTGCAATAGAATTGCATGATCGAACATTTACCCCGGTTTATTCCATATGCTAAATTAGTTTCTATAAAAGGACCATTATGCAGGGATGGGTGCGCTGTAACTCTGCCTGCGTTATTATGGAACAAACCATCTTCCGAAAGGATTATCCAATGCAAACGATCAATGTTGGACTGATTGGTTGTGGCGCCTTTGCCCAGGGTATGCATATACCAAATCTGAAGAAAAACCCGAAATTCAGGATTCATGCCGCCATGGATATTGACCAAGCCATTGCGGATCAGGTAGCCAAGGATACCGGCGCGGACTATGCCACCACCGATCTGCACAAGCTTCTCGCGGACCCGGCGATTCGCGCGGTATTCATTACGACCCGCCACGACTCCCATGCGGCCCTGAGCATTCAGGCGGCCGAAGCCGGCAAACATATCCTCTGTGAAAAACCAATGGGACTGGATCGCGAGGAATGCCGCTCCGTGGCCGAGGCGGTGAATAAAGCCGGCGTGAAATATACGGTCGGCTATAACCGCGGCATGGCGCCGCTGGTTGCCAAGGCCTGCGGGCTTTTAAATACGGTAAGCGGCAAGAAAATGATTTATCACCGGATCCAGGCGCCGTTTCCAGAAGACAGCTGGACCCATGATCCCAAAGTCGGCGGCGGCCGTTTTGTGGGCGAAGGTTGTCATATTTTCGACTTATTATGCGAACTGGTTCAGTCGCCTCCGGTTTTAGTTTATGCCGCGGGCGGCACCTTTCTTGATCCGGCCAAAGTAAAGATCCCGGATAGCGGGATAATCACGCTAACGTTTGCCGATGGATCCGTGGGGACAACTTTGATCGCCAGCGCCGGATGCGCCGCTTTCCCGAAAGAAGCCACGGAAATCTACTGTGCCGGCAAGGCGATATATATCAATGATTTCCGGGAAATGAGCTATTTCGGCTTTGAAGCCCAGGAACGCGCCCGTCTGGAATATGGCGTTGCCGACAAAGGCCAGGCAATCGAGATTGATCAATTGGCCGATGCGATTATTAATGACACCGAACCGCCGAATGGCTTGGTAAAGGCCGCTCGGGCGGCGGTGATCAGTTTTAAAGTCAGTGAGTCGATCAAGAATAAAGCCCCTGTTCCCGTTTGCGAATCTGAATACAAATGGCAAATTCAAGAAAGGATAAACCTATGATCAGGATTGGTGCAGTCAATATTGACATTTCTCATCCGAAATCCTTTGCAGAGCACCTGAAAACAGGGGATCGGGCGCGGTACGTGGCCGTCTATAATGACGGTTTCCGGGGCGATGATGAAGTGGCGACCTTTATCGGCAAATATAACCTGGAAAAACACTGCCGCACGCTGGAAGAGCTTGCCGACTGCGTGGACGTTGCCTTTGTGCACAGCTGCAACTGGGATAAACATCTGGCGTATGCCAAGCCGTTTATCGCCAAAAATAAGCCGGTGTTCATTGACAAGCCGATTGTCGGCAATATCCGGGATTGTAAAACAATTGAAAAACTGGCCGCCGCCGGCGCCGTGATTCTGGGCAGTTCTTCGGTCCGATATGCGCAGGAAATTGTCAATTTTGCCGGCCAGCCGGAATCCGAACGCGGCAAAATCTTAAATGTCTTTGGAACCGCCGGCGTGGATGAATTCAATTATGCCATCCACGTAGTGGAGGGAATTGAAGGCATCGTCGGGACCGGAGCCCAGTCATGTACATTTATGGGTAGAAGCAGCATAGATGGGAAAATTTGCGAGACTTTTTTTATAAAATACGCCAATGGCGTTACCGCCACCTACAACACGTTTCAGGGCGCCTGGCAGCCATTTGAATTCGTTATCATGACTACCAAGGCAACCTGCCAGTTCCGGGTGGATACGGCGAAGATTTACGCGGCGCTCCTGGACAGGATTTGCGACTATATGGAAACGAAGAAGAACTCAATTGCGCCTGTTCCGGCGCTGACCGAGTCGGTCAAAATTATGCTTGCCGGGCGTATTTCCCGTGCACAGGAGGGGCGCGAATGCCGCCTGGCGGATATCCCCGATGATGATTCCGGTTATGATGGAAACGTGTTTGAGCGCGGCTACGCGGCCGCCGCCAAAAAGAGTGTTTGATGAATGACCAGCCCACCGTGAAGATCAAGAGCGCGAAAAATTTAAAATCCAGACTGACCGAGCATTTGAATGTGCTTTGCAATGTATGCAAAGAGCGGCATTCAGGTTCAACCGGCGAACTTAAAGCGGCCAAGTATATTTTCAACAAGTTCCGGGAGTATGGACTTGAAGCTGTAGACGAATATTTTCCGTCGCCCGGCTGGCGCTATGGCAAATACAGCTTTTTAAGTTCCGGGCGCAAAGTTAAACTAAATTGTTTTCCCTGCTATTTCAGTAACCCCTGTGATGTTTCAGGGAAAATAACGGTTATTGAATCCCCGGAGCGGATAGATCATTACGACCTGGCCGGCAAAATCTGCCTGGTTTTACTGGACATTGCGGATGGTTCGGGGATCGGCAGCAGAAATAATCTGGCCGAAATGCTTGATGCGCGCGGGGCCGCGGTCATGATCGTTACCGGGCGCTTTCACCAGACGGTGGATACCAAAATAATCCGCACGCCGCGCCTGAAGCAAATGGCGGTTATGACCATTCCAACCGAAGAACTCTGGAAGATCGCGGCCAACTGCAACAGCCGGTTCAGAATTAAAATTAGAGCTGAAAGATTTGAATACCGGGCCCGTAACGTCATCGACCGCATCAACGGCAACGGGAAGTATAAAGTTGTCATTGGCGCGCACTACGACACCGCGCCCGGAACCGTTGGCGCGTGCGATGACGCTTCCGGCACGGCAACCCTGCTGGAAATGGCCCGGCGGCTGAAGGCAAGGCCCGGTTTCCCGTGGGGGATAGCGGTTGATTTCGTCGCTTTTTCCGGCGAAGAATACGGCGGGCCCGGGAAGGCGCTGGGCAGTTTTGAATACGTCCGGGCGCACACGCACCGCGGCGAGCTTGACAACATCCTCTGGATGTGCAACATGGATGATGTCGGTGTCGCCCTGGCAAAAGATAGCGTGCATGTCAGCCGTTCCTGGCGGCTGAAAGAAGATATCCGAAAGATCGTCGAACCGCTTGGAATCCGGGTGATGGACGCCAATCCAAGCAGCGACAACGTCGCGTTTTTCCACAACGCGATCCCCGATTTCTGGTTTTACTCAAAAGGTAGCCAGATGATCCATTCCCCGGCGGATGTTCCAGGAATACTTGATTTTGACAAGATGGCAAATATTTGCGCCGCGGCCGTAAAAACCATGTCGCATTTACTGAAAAACAACCATTTTGATACCAACCGGAATATACAATAAAATCAGGGAAGGCATATCTATGGCAGAAATATTAATCAGACCGCTTAAAACGAGTGATATTGAACAAATTTGTAAAATTGCCGTAAGAGCGTGGACAGGGATTCATAACGGCTACCGTAAATATATCGGCAATAATGATCTCTATGACCGGCTCAGCAACGGCTGGCAGGAACAGAAAGCAGTGCAAGTCAGAAATAAAGCCCAGGAACACCCGGAGGAAGTGCTCGTTTCCGAACTTGACGGAAAAATTGTCGGGTTTGTTACCTTTGCCCTTGACTTACAAAACGGCATTGGGGAGATCTGCAACAATGCGGTTGATCCGGAATACCAGGGCAAGGGCATCGGCTCACAGCAGCACCTCAAAACGCTGGATATCTTCCGTGGCAAAGGCCTGAAATATGCCATTGTCTCCACTGGTTATGAAGACGAAGGTCACGCCAAAGCCCGGGCCAGTTATGAAAAAGTCGGCTTTAAAAAAATGAGGGCCTCAATAACTTACAGTCTAAAATTGTAACACATTGATTATACCCGGTTCCAAGCTGAGGACGATAGGGGTAAAGCCATCCATTCCTTCAATGCCACGTCGCCCGGGTTGCCGGCGCGCCCGGGATAAGCGGCCGCTGAAATTCTGCGTAAAAAAAAGTTTGAATTGACGACAATACATCCGGATGTGAAAAATATTATACGAATTCCCGAGGAACGGATTTGCGGCGCTTATCGGCTGGGGCGGTTCATTTCATCTTCCGTAACCGGAGGGAGCCGGAACTCGTGTCATGTTTTTTACACCGGCACAGGGCAATGGTTTGTGCGCCGGAGGCATACCGATTATTGCGACGAAAAGCGCGTGCAGTTTGACCACGCGGCGATGCTTTATCTGTCCCATTCCGGCGTTCAGGTTAAGCCGCCGCTGGTATCCGAATCCGGGAACACCTGGTGGCGCGAGGACAATACGCTGTGGGAAGTTTTTGAGTTTATTGAAGGACGGAACATGCGCGATGGGTCCAAGCGGGATGCGGCGTTGCTTGGAGCGGCTTTGGGCAGTTTTCACCGCGCGGGAAACGGGTTCACGCTCCGCTATGAAAAGATGGGCGCACGCGGCGAGACCGATCCGGAGCGGCTTTTACTGAGCGCCAAACGGTTGAGGAACGAGAATCCCGAAACCGGTTCTGTCTTGGAGCCCTACGAACGGCTCATCGCGCAATCAGCGCATGCTTTGCCGCCGGGCGCCTGCCTTGCCCTGCCACATACTCTCGTGCATGGCGACGTCCAGCCGGCAAATATTCTCATGGGCGAGGACGGGGTTCGCGCATTTGTGGATTTTGACTGGTGCGCGTGGCGTCCCGGAATTTACGACCTTGCGTTTGCGGTCCTTTGTTGCTGTTCTTCCCATGAACAGCCGATCGGCAATGGCAATATCTGGGCGTTGACGCAAGCGCCGGATTTTAATGCCGAGGCGATGGAAAGTTTCCTGGACGCATACGAGGAAAGCGCGGGTCCATTGTCCGGCGAGGAAAAGAAATGTCTGAGACCTCAGATTGCGCTTACCTGGTGTCATACCCGCATTGACGGTACATTCAAAGTGCCCGGCAAAGAAAGATACAATTTTCTTGCACGTCCGGTTCCGAAAGATGATTTTTCTCTGTATGTGTAACCTCTTTGTTTTCAACATTTAATGTTGCTTTTGCTGTTTTTCATGAATAATGCAGGCTAATGATTTGTTGTTTTTCAGAAAATGCGTCTTGTCCAGAAAAAATGCAATGGGCTTCGGAAATGCAGGGGAAGCTATGGCGCGAAAAAACAATGAAGCGGGTTCAATGGCTTGCCGGGAAATGAATGCATCACATTGAACTTGAATTATTGCCAGAATATGCGATGCTACAGCAATGCCAAGGAAACATAAACCGCCGCACGAGTCGGATGAATGGCTGGAATGGGCCTCCATGACACCGCAACAGCGCTGGGCGGCCACGGACCGACTATGGGCGTTCTACAGGGAAGCCGGAGGATCGTTTGACCCCGAACCCGATTCGCAAAGTCATTTCAATACTGCGTACCTGCCGGGTAAGATTTCTACTCATGGGCGGACAAGCTTGCGTGTTCTACGGTGCGGCCGAATTTAGCCGGGACACGGATATTGTCATCGCCCTGTCGCCAATAAATCTGCGCCGCCTGCGCTGATTTAGAGCACCCGTTTCAGCAAACCCGGCAAGTCTTTCATCGCGGCCACACGCCAATCGGCTTTGGATACAGCCTCGTCGCCATTCACACGAATCGTCCGGCACCCCGCGCGCCGGCCCGCTTCAATGTCCGTTTCCGCGTCACCGACCATCCAGGATGCCGCCAGATCCAAACTGTGTTTGGCCGCCATGGCTTTCAACATGCCCGGAGAGGGTTTGCGGCAGTCGCATTGGCCGATATCATGGGGGCAATACACAACGTCCAGGAGCTTCAGATGATAACTTTTCCACAGTAAGCCCCGCAGTTTGCTATGGATGGACTCGACATCCTCCGCGCTCACGAGTCCCCGGGCCACCGCCCGCTGGTTGGTGACAATCACGGCCTGATATCCGTGTGCGCGCACGACGCGCAGGGCTTCCACAAACTCCGCCAGAAGGTGGAAATCTTCCCAGTGCGTTACGTAGCGGTCCGGGCCCGGCGACGCGTTCACGATGCCGTCGCGGTCAAAAAAAACACAACGTGTTTCTTGATGCATAGGGATTTCGGTTCTTGCGGTTCTATCGAACCGCCACTACACCAGCATTCGTTGTAGCGGCCGTTCGATAGAACGGCATAGTTGCAACGTCTGCCACACTCACGTCTTATTTCCTTTTCAAAACAGTCATAAAATGAATAATAGTGCAAATCCAACGGCATGGCAACATCACTGAAGAATGGTCAATGGTTAATGGAGGACGGGGAATGGCAAATGATTATCAAAAACGTGCCGGGGGGGTTTTGCTGGGTCTAATTTTCTGTTTGATGTTGGCCCTCCTACGCCAAGGCTACGGGGGGCAAGCCGGCGCGACCGCCGCCGAGACTGCCGCGGTCGTTCCAAATGAACGGCAGGCCCGTGCCCACGACCTGGTGATCGTGCAGGGCACGCTTTCGATCGCCTCCTCCGGCGAACGAACGTTTGCCCATAATAGAACCAGGCGTATCAGTTCCTGGCTCAATGAGCTGGGTCTTATCCATAGTGTTGTAGATGATGAGGCCGTGGCGGATGGCCGGTTGAAATCGGCGCGGTTGGCCATCCTGCCTTACAATTCATTGCCGCCGGCCAAGGAACTGCGCGCCCTGGAATCTTTTATAAAACAGGGCGGCAAGCTGATGGTATTTTATTCGGCCGAGCCCAAGTTGGCCGAGCTGATGGGCTTCAAGCTCGGACATTACCAGGCGGCCAAGGTTACAGGTCAATGGAGCAGTTTTGCGTTTAACAAGCATGCGCCGCCTTTTATGCCGGAGGTGGTATACCAGGACTCGTCCAATATATTGCCGGCCTACCCCGCGGACAAAGACAGCCAGGTTGTTGCTTACTGGCAAAACAGCGCCGGGAAAGAGCTGGCCGATCCGGCCTGGGTGCAGTCACCCCGCGGATTGTGGATGTCCCATGTACTCTTGGACAGCGACGCCATCAACAAAAAGCGCATGCTGTTGGCTTTGTTGGGCGCTTATGTTCCGTCACTCTGGGAGCAGGCCGCCGCGCGCGTCATGGCCCGCGCAGGAAAAGTGGGGCCATTTATCAACTTTGACGATGCCGTGTCCGGCATCACCCGAATGGCACAGGGCGCCACCACCGATAAATCGGTGAACACCCTGCTGGCGCAATGCGGCCAGGACCACAAAACCATGTCCGCCGCTTTTGCAAAGCAGAACTACACGCAGGTCATGGAAACTGGACAACGCCTCCAAACCAAACTGATGGAAGCGTTCGCTCGCGTTCAGCGCCCTAAAAACCAAGAGTTCCGCGGCGTCTGGGACCACGCCGGGATGGGGCTCTATCCCGGAAACTGGCCGAAAACCGTCCGGAAACTGGCCGACGCCGGCATACGCGCCATTTTTGTCAACGTGCTCTGGGCAGGCTTGGCGCATTACGACAGCCAGGTTGTGCCGCAGTCGGAAATCGTCCGGCGTATGCCGGACCAGTTGAAACAATGCGTGGCCGCCGCGCACGCAAACGGCTTGGAAGTCCACGTCTGGAAAGTCTGCTGGAACCTGAGCAATGCGCCGGAATCTTTCGTGGCCGCCATGCGCAAGGCGGGACGCTTGCAAGTTACCAACACCGGCAAGGAACTGGCCTGGCTTTGTCCATCCCACCCCGACAATGTGGCTTTGGAACTGAAAGCGGTCAGCGAGGTGCTCAGTCGCTATCCTGTGGACGGCATCCACTTAGATTACGTGCGCTATCCGGATAATAACGCCTGCTTCTGCGACGGGTGCCGCCAACGCTTCGGCCGGCGGCTGGGCAAGGAAATCAAGGACTGGCCCAGGAGCGCGCACAGCGGCAATCTGTCCGGAAAATACGATGCCTGGCGTAGTGAGCAGATCACTGCGTTGGTCCGCGCCGTGCAGACGATAACCCGCAAAGCCGGCACGAATATCCGCGTTTCGGCCGCGGTTTATCAGGGATATCCGGGCTGTATCAACAGTATCGGCCAGGACTGGGGCCGCTGGTTGGAAGAAGATCTGGTGGATTTTGTCTGCCCCATGGATTATACGGATAACAACGACAACTTCCTTGACCTGGTCCGGCGGCAGTTGGCGCTTCCCAACGCCGGCGGACGCGTGTTTCCCGGCATAGGCGTCACCGCCATGGAAAGCCAGTTGACGAGCGATCAGGTCATCGAGCAAATCCGGCAGTTGCGCGCGGCCGGTGCGGGCGGGTTTGTGCTGTTTGACCTTAACCGCACATTGGAAAAAGATATACTGCCCGTATTGCGCATGGGAATAACCCGGACTGATCGGTAACCTCATCAAGGAGTAGACAATCATCATAGGAGGAGGAGGAGGAGGAGGAGGAGGAGGAGGAGGAGGAGAGGATGGGAAATGTTATGACCAGTCGCGAACGTATAGAGGCCGCATTGGCTCACCGCGAGGCGGACCGCATTCCGGTGGATCTGGGCGCCTCTGAATCATCGGGTATTCACGGGATAGCTTATAACCGCCTGAAGGGATTCATGGAACTTAAAGGCGGCCAGACCCAAATCCATGACCTCTCGCAAATGATTGCCAAGGTTGAACCCTCAGTGCTGGATAAAGTCGGCGCCGATGCTGTGCCTTTACTTATTGAACCGCGCGCCTGGAAACCGTGGCGTTTGCAGGATGGTTCGCCCTGCGAGGTGCCCGCTAAAGCCAATCTGCGGCAAGGCGCGGACGGCACAGAACTGATTGCGGACGACGGAACGATCGTGGCAACCTGTCCATCCGGCTCATATTATTTTGACACCTGTTACCATGCGCTTGCCGATGCGGTTTCGCCGGCGGATATTGAAGCGGGAATATCACATTTAAGGGGCTTTGATTGGCCGTCGTTCTGCGACGAAAATTATAAAGACCTTCGGCAAAAGGCCCGCACGCTTTACGAGAAAACAGACCGGGCCGTAGTTGGCAACTTGTGGGTGCATGTTTTTACCGCCGGCCAGATTTTACGGGGTTTTGAAAATTTCATGATGGATTTGCTGGCCGACAAACCGCTGGCCCATGCTTTGATGGGACGGTTGGTTGATTGTTACGAGGAGCGCGTGCGCCGCTATGTGGAAGCGGTCGGCGAATATTGCACCGTCATTCAGGTGAACGACGACCTGGGAACCCAGACTGGACTACAAGTTGCGCCGGAAACTTATCGCGAAATGATAAAACCTTATCACGCCCGTTTATGGGGCCTGATTAAAAAGCTCAGCGGCAAGCCGCTTCTGTTGCATTCATGCGGCTCGATTTATGAGCTTATCCCTGATTTGATTGAGATCGGCATAGACGCCATCAATCCCGTCCAGGTGCGCTCCGCAAACATGGACAGCCAAAAACTGAAACGCGAGTTTGGCAAAGACCTGACTTTCTGGGGCGGCGGGTGCGACACTCAACAAGTTCTTGGCAACGGAACATTGGAGGACATCAAAAAGGAAGTGCGCCGGCGGTGCGCGGATCTTGCTTCGGGCGGCGGGTTTGTCTTCTGCCAGGTGCATAACATCCAGCCGAACGTCCCGCCTGAAAATATTGCGGCAATGTATGCCGCGATCCCGGTGTAACCGTTGGATCAAGTTAGTCAAACAGGGCGGCTCCTGAAACTATTTTTTAATGTAATTTGCGTTTCACATTTATTTTGACTGGCAACGACAGTTCCACTATGCTGTAATCTTGAAAGACTGCAATAGTATCTCGACCATAGGAATATGGCCTATGACCATGAAATCGCCAGGCAACAGCAAATTCAAACGGGTCCTTTTAAAACTCAGTGGCGAGGCCATGCGGAACAAGCAGGGCCGCCTGAGTATTGATCCGGACATGGTGCGGACTGTCGCCGCCCGGATTAAGACGGCGCGGACCATGGGCGCCCAGATCGCGGTGGTCATCGGCGGCGGCAACATTTTCCGGGGCGGGAGCGGACAGGCCCACGGGATTGACCGCAACACAGGCGATTACATGGGCATGCTGGCCACGGTAATTAACGCCTTGGCGCTCCAGGACGCCCTCGAAAAAATCGGCGTGGAAACACGCGTGCAAACGGCCATCGAAATGAAACAAATTGCCGAGCCGTTCATCCGCCGGCGGGCGATTCGGCACCTGGAAAAAGGCCGCGTGGTCATTTTTGGCGGCGGCACGGGCAACCCCTATTTCACCACTGACAGCGCCGCGGCCCTGCGTGCCAACGAAATCAGCGCCGATGTCCTGCTGAAGGCCACCAAGGTTGACGGAATTTATACGGATGATCCGCTGAAGAATGCGAAAGCCCAGCGCTACGCAATCCTGACCTTCCGTCAGGCGCTGAAGGATTCACTGAAGGTGATGGATTCGGCGGCTTTTGCATTGTGCATGGAGAACAACATCCCTATTATTGTGTTTGATTTCTTCAAACCCGGAAACGTCGAGCGCGTGCTGGCGGGACGCCGGATCGGCACATTAGTCAGAAATTCCGCCATCGGCAGATAAACACCGCCACAAGCGGGTAAAATCGGAGCACATATTATGGAATCATTAGATGATGTCCTCCTGGAAACCGAAGATAAGATGGCCAAATCGCTGGAATTCCTTCAACAGCAGTTTGGGGGCTTGCGCACCGGCAAGGCCTCCACCAGCCTGGTGGATCATATCACCGTCGCGTATTACGGCACCCAGGTGCGTTTGCGCGAGATCGCCAATATCTCGACGCCCGACATGCGGCTCATTGTAATTAACGCTTATGATCCCACCGCCCTGCCGGCCATCGAAAAAGCCGTTAACGCCGCCAACCTCGGCATCACGCCGCTCAACGATGGGCGCGTCATCCGCATCCCAATCCCGGAACTAAGCGAGGAGCGCCGCCACGAACTCTCCAAGGTGGCCAAACAGATGACTGAAAAAGCGCGGGTAGTCATCCGCAGTAACCGCCAGGAGGCCAACGAAAAGGTTAAAAGCCTGCTTAAAGCCAGCTCGATTACGGAGGACGAAAAGGACCACGCCCTCAAGGAAATCCAGAAATACACGGACGATTTCATCAAAAAAATGGACCAGGCCCTGGAAACCAAGGAAAAGGAAATGATGACGTTCTGAAACGGGCCAGGCCCGCAACCCAAGAAAATCCAAGTTCCAAGGAATAGTCTCTGCCTTTGGCGGATCTGCCTATGGCAGAAAATTCTAATAAACAAAATAAATCCTGGTTTTATTCCCGTTTTTTACCTTTGCCTTATTTGATTGCGTTTCCTTGGAATTTGGATTTTGGAATTTTATTGATGTGGTTATTTTGGATGTTTTCTTGTTGTTTGGCGGCTCTCAATGTTTAAGGTAACCGGGAGAGAACTATGACAGACAATGGATCCGCGCATGATCCGGCCAACGTGCCGCCTGCTAACAACGACAATCTTAAAAACCAGACCTCGCGAATTTCGCTGGAGAGCGCCCGGCCGCTTAAATCAACGTTCGAAGCGAAAAAAGCCACCGGCCTCATGCCCGATATTCCGGCGGTTGAACCTGTTCCGCAAACTATCCGTTTGAAACGCCCCCCCACATCGCCGATCACGGTGCAACCCATTGACCAACCGGCACCGGTAAAAAAGGCCGGTGATACCGCCCTCGTCCAGGCGCCCACCACTGTCCGAACCGCAACTGCGGAAACGGTCAAACGGCAGACCTCGCGAATCGGGCCGGCCGAATCAATGGCGCCCAAGGGTCCCACCGACTTTAAGCGCACCACCGGCCCTATTTTGGGAATTCCTATACATGCCGGACCAATTCCACAAACCATACGCCTGAAGCGCCCAGTCGCGGCGCCCGTGAAGCGCCCGCCCACATCCCCGGTCAGCGCCAAAAAACCCTCGGAACCCGTCGTAATGCCGCGCGCGGCACAGGCAACGCGAGGTGGTCA
Source organism: Verrucomicrobiota bacterium (assembly GCA_043814705.1). GTDB lineage: Bacteria > Verrucomicrobiota > Kiritimatiellia > JAAZAB01 > JAAZAB01 > VSJD01. Next base: position 13,101 of record JBDRJR010000123.1, read on the forward strand.
GGACATGAGCGAAGCGCCGACGGTCATCAAACACGTCGCCGCACCCAAGACAACGACATCGCGCATCGTGCTGGAAGATCTGGCCGCGCCCCTTGCCGCCGCCGCCCAACAGCCAACAACCAACATTCCACCATCCACGTCGGCGGAACCACCGGCGCCCAAGACAATCCGCCTGAAACGGCCTTCCACCCTGAGCGACGCCGAGGAAACTATCCAAGTCATGAAAGCGGAGGAATCACTGCAGACGGCCAGAAAAGGTGAAACTGCAAAAATTGATTTGCCGCTTGAGGACAGCGCCCTGACGCCCATTACCCAGCGCAAGACAATCAAGATCAAGCGCACGAACCAAACTGTCACACCCCGCTCGGCGACGCCCGAGGCCGCCGTGGCGCATGAACCCGGCGCCCTTGTGGAAGCACCCGCATCGGAAGAGGAGGAAATATTCGTATTTCCGCTCATGGCTTTCGCCGCGACGCTTTGCATTGCCGCCCTTGTTTATATTATGGTCGCCCAGGCGTTTGGCATCCATACGCCCCTGCCTGCCAACATGCAATTGCATTGAAGAACAATTAATGAAAATAGGAGGCCCTGCTATGACATCCAACCCGGTCGTTCACCTGACCGCCGCTAACTGGGACGCTGAAGTAACAAAAGCAACCATCCCCGTGCTGGTGGATTTCTGGGCCGAATGGTGCGGCCCCTGTAAAATGATTGCCCCCACCCTCGCGGAACTGGCGGAGGAATTATCCGGAAAAATCAAGATTGCCAAAGTCAATGTCGAGGAAAGCCAGGACTTGGCCGCCAAATTTCATATTCACTCCATACCGACCCTGCTCGTTTTCAAGGCCGGTGTCGTCCAGGAGCAGATGGTCGGCGCCCTGCGCAAAGCCGACCTGAAAACCAAACTGAGCGCATACCTGTAGGCGGATATTGCCTTCCCGGCAAAAGCATCCCATGACTGCAATCAGGCAAAGAACCGGCCTGATTGTTTTAGCATTGATCGGCGCGTTGAACCAAAACCCCATAACGGCAAAACCCAATAATGAAGAAGTCACAATCATGAAAGCGATAGAAAAGGCAGTCAAGTTGCCAACGGTTACTACTCTGATTGCAAAAGGAACGACTGATGTGGAAATTTTGCATCCCGATAGTAAAGCCGGCAAGGCCGGCGCCGAAAAAATAGCCGGGGCAATTAAGGCAAAGAGCGGTGCCCAGGTAACCACCCGCATTGCGACTAAAGCCGACCAGACGCCCAAGGGCCACGTAATTATGCTTGGCAATATCGCCAATAACCCGGCCATGCTGTTGCTCTACAGCAGATGTCTGCTGACTGCTGATGAAATTTTCCCGGGCCCGGGTGGTTACACCCTGGAGACGGTCGTTGAGCCAATTCAACGTGGCGCAGATGTGCTTGTAATTGGAGCCAGTGACGATGCCGGTTTGGAGCAAGGTATAGAGGCGCTGTGTGCCAAAATTGTCGAAAATGGCAAAGCGGGCGAGCTGGTATTACCCATAATTTTTGAGCAAAAATTAGAGAAATCAAAAGGCAAGGCGATTTTTGCTAAAGATCATTTTGCCAAGGGTATGAAAGAGGCTCAATATGTGCTTGATAGCGGGAAACATATGTCGCTTGGCGCCGTTTTAGCTGAAATCGGCGACCGTTACCGGGCATATCACAATAGCACCGATGCCAGGCTGTATGTCGCCGTGGCCAAATTATTTGGCGCAAGCGCCATTGACGACCCCAGTAAATTTGGCGGGCCGTGGGGTTTTGACAGTGACTTTGCCAGCTACAACGCGATCGCCGGCTGGGATGTCGTCGAGCATGACCCGGCGCTCAGTGACGCCGACCGTTTGGCAACGGCCAATGTGCTGTTGCGCTGGTTGCGTGAAGATATTTTTGATGAGGCCAGGCACGGAACATCGGAAACCGGCGTTCTGCACAATCACCTGACTTTCGCCGCGCTCGGATCAATGCGCGGCGCATTTTATTTTGATAAGTATTATCCGGAATTGGGCGAGGCGGCCGATTGGAAAAAGGCCGTTAAAAAAATCTTCACACGTCAAACTGCATCCGGCAAAGTATTTGATGATGCCGATTCCTATCTGTGGCATACCTGGCAGCACATGCTGACCTATACCCTGGCTATGCCGGATTATACGATGCTGGAGAACGGCGTCGCCAAGAAAATGGTTGCGTTCAATGCAATAACCTGCGATAATTTAGGAGCGCAAGCACCGTATGGCGATTCCGCCGGCTGGGCCTCGGGCAATTCGGATTTGATCGTGCTGGACATGTACTACAGCGTCGCCAAGGATCCGATGGCGGCTTATTTGCTCAAACTCAAGCGCCCCAGATCAAAACCCTACGGTGTCAATCGCTTTTTCAATAAAATAAAAGTTGAAAGACAAACGGCGGCGGATGGCTTGCAAATTATTCCGCTGGATCAGACCTTTTATGATTCCATGGAATGTTTTGGCGCGAAACTGCCGATTCAAAAGTGTTTTGATAAGTTTTCATTCCGCGAGAAATTCGCTCCGGAAGCCCTTTATGTTTTGGTTGACGGGGTAGATACCGGTTCACACCGTCACGCGGACGCCAACAGCATCTTGCGTTACAGCCAGTATGGGCGTGATTGGCTGGCAGAGAACAGCTACTCGGCAAATCAGCAAAAGTTTCATAATTCAATGTTGATGCTGTGCGATGGCGAGGCATTTGATTTGCCTGGTTATGTGGAAATTTTAGCGCAAGATGATAATGCCCGGTTTGCCTGCGTTGCCGTCCGCGCCAAGGGCACGGCGCCGGCAGATTGGATTCGCCGCTATATATGGCTTAAAGACGAGAAGGCATTATTGGTCATTGATGAGGCGATTGCGCAAAAAAGCGGTAATTACCGCTTCAGCCAGAAGTGGCATACGATTGGCGATATTGAATTGCAAAATAACGGCGCAATACTGGCTCAAAATGGTCCGGCCATGCAGTTGAAATTTGACGTTGATCACAGCGTGATTGCGTGCCAAGTGGATGATGGCGAGCGTGCCAAAGGCTGGCAAACATACCCGCACGCCAAGCCAATCATCAATATCGTTACCCAGACAAGTGAATCCAAGTTAGACAAGGGCGACAAGGTCAGACTACTGGCTTTGTGGTATGGCGATAAAGACGGCAAACTTGCCCCTGGTTTAGTCAAACGCGTAAAGGACGGCCTTGTTTATCAGATCGGCAATCGCGCCGGTAAAATTACAATTAACAACAAACACCAGGCGGCAATTACGGAGATTCGGACTCAAAAAATTCCGCATGCCGCGGCCAAGACGAACAAAGCTTCAAACTGGGCAAAGTGCCCGGTATTGACCCGGAACTGGAGTTGCCGCCTGGACCATCCGGTGACGCTAAATCGTCTGGCCAAGTATGCCGATAGTTATCTGGTTGGCGCCAAGGATGGCAGGCTTCTGAAAATTGACAGCTCCGGCAAACTGCAAAGTGTAGTCAACACCAGAAAACAGATCAACGACCTGGCGGTCCTCGATTTGAATGACGACAATGCAGACGAGATTCTGTTGGCCGGAGATGATGGCGTGATCAGGGCCATTGACGCGAATGGTAAGAAGGTATGGAATTTCGAAGCTCCATTCTATCGCATCCAATCCAGTTTCAGCACGCTTCGTTTAGTTGATCTGGATGGTGACGGCAAAATGGAAATTGTCGCCGGCAATCAAAATTGGCATACCTACGCAATCGGTCGGGACGGCCAGGAGTTGTGGAAATTCGAAGTGGTACATCCGGTGCGCACCATTGAGACCGCCGATATTGATGGCGACGGCAAGAATGAGATCGTATCAGGCACAAAATATTACTGGATCACCGTTTTGGATAATCTGGGCAATAAGCGCTGGGGCGGCGGTTTTGGACGTGGTTTCGGCGCGCTGGGTTTGCCAAGGATTGACCAAAAGCGCTGTGCCGTGGCGGCTGGTTGTGATGATGGCAAGATTGATTTTTATACCTTTGATGGCACAAAAACGGCGGTTTTTTCCACCGGGGATCAGATTACCATGATTGCGACGGTCAAGGGCGCGGATAAGGATATGGAAAATGTCCTGGTGGCATCGCGTAACGGTTTTGTCTACTGCTTTACGCCAAACGGCAAGCGGATGTGGTCAAGGCCGCTGACAGGCGAGATTACGGTTTTGCGTAAAACTGCGGATGGCGGCGCAATTGCCGGCAATGATGCCGGCGAGATATGGCAGTTGGGCAATGACGGCAAAGTTTTGGCGTACCGCAAAACTGACGGCGAAATCAAAGATATCCTCGTGGACGCAGATAATGCGGTGGTTGGCACCGGTAATGGCAAGGTTGAATCCTTGAAGCTGGAAAAATAGTTGTGACGCTTCTGTCCCGGAAAGCGGCCGATGAAGACCTTCACGACGTGGTCGCGGAATAGGTGAAAGACTTCAATGAAAAGAAAACGACATATGAAGGAAAGTATCATAATCCCGAAGTTTCCATATATGCCCTGGATAAAGGAGTTGGATTATCTTGATAAAAAACGATATCGGAAAGAGCTTCAGGAACTTTCAAAAAAACGCTACAGCGTGGTTAATTTTGATATGGCGGTGGAACTGGACGAAAGCAACAAGCTTAGACTCAAGGATAGGGTGCGGGTAATCTATATTGTGGATATTGATTCACCTTTTCTCAATACGGCGTTGGAAATGGCAATCCTGAACGTCCGGTATGGAATCCCGTGCACTTTCAACCCGCGGCTCTATCAGTTCGAAGATGATGAGATGAATGCGATCATAATGAAAATTCTGCGGGCGCGAAAACAGGAAATAGGCTATCAATACGAAGAGCTTGCCGACGCAAAAAATGATTTGGCAGCGGCCCGAAGTGCCTTTGCCGACAATATTAGGTATCTCTCCAAGAACTATACCATTAATACGCTCATGGCACATGGTAGAACCGGCGAAGGTTGCCATACTGCCGATCTTTTCAAGGATAACGATAAATACCGGCCCGCATTATGGCAGCGTTTTGGTTTGCGCCTAAAGGCTGATTTCTACTATTTTATCACGACGATTGAAGGCGGGATATATTATTTCAACGAGAGCACACGTTTCTTTGCCGAAGAGTATGTTTCGACCTTACAGTGTCTGAAACCGGGCGATATTGCCATCATGCTCCATCATTCGGAGTATTTACGCAAAGGCAATCGAAATCGTCCGAACCCGAAAATATTTAAGGGACTGGATGGGGTGGCATTCCTGTTCCCAAAATAGTGTCTTTTGCGAAATAAAAGAGACAAGCGTAAGCAAGTCTACTCCCGTCTGTGCACCCGCCTGGCCAGGCGCGAAAATCGTTTCTGCCATGCCCAAGCGAATTTTGAGATAGGTTCTTAAGTCTGTCCCTGACGCCTTATCATAAGGTGGCGGAATTCCTTTGGAGTGCGCCCCATAATCTTCCTGAACATGCGCGAAAAATAATTACTGTCTGAAAAACCAGCTTGGAAGGCAATTTCCGTGATATTCAGTTCCGGATGATAGAGCAGCAATGCGGCCGCTTTTCTTATCCGAAGGTTGACGAGATGGTTGATGGGGGAAGTTTTCATCAGTTGCCTGAAACTTCTCTGATAAGACCTTCTTGACATGCGGGCGAGGCGCGCCAACTGGTCTAAAGTGATGTTATCTTTGTAATGCGTTTCTATAAAATCCATGGTCTGTTCAAGGCGCGCTGAAAACAAAGATGAAGGCGGGATGCTGATATGTTCTTGGCATCTGGAAATAACGCCTATTGCCTGAATAAACAAGCTGATGGCCATGGGTTTGTAACCGGGGCGTTTAGTTTCTATTTCCGAGATAAAACTGGTCATCAGATTGACGACCACGGCAAATTTGGATGGAGAGATGTTTAAGCGGTACCGGTTCTTGGCCAGGGAAGAAAACGGATCGTTCGCTGAAAACAGACTTTTATAACCCGCCGTATCTGAAAAATCAAAACCGCTCTGCTGAAGGCTCCGCGGATTAAAGAGCATATTGATGATTTCCAGGTTGTCAGCGGTATAATAGGCGTGTCCCTGATGAACAGGTATGATGAGTATGTCTCCTGCGGATATTTCGTATTTATATTTTGATATTTGCTGCTTGGCTTTTCCTCCCAATACAAGCGCTATTTCCAAAAAGTCGTGATTGTGGAAGATGATAGGAAGCTGCCGCAACCGGGCGGCAAAAAAGGGCAACCCGCTCAACGCAAAATATGGCCGGCCGGTCACATGGTTTGTCATATCTGGCCATAAAATGCTATTTTTTGGCCTGATCGTCAAGGTTTTGTTTGTTTGAATATGGTTTATTTTACCGTGTTTATTGTTTACCTTGTTAAAAAAGAAAAGGGCATTAATCTGCTTAAAGAAAGGAAACAGCAATGCAAGAAAATAATGGGAAATTCATGAATCCCGATTCCCGATACCGCGGGAAACCCTTCTGGGCCTGGAACGGGAAGCTTGAGGAAAGCGAACTGCGCCGACAGCTCAACGTGATGAAGGAGATGGGACTGGGAGGCGCGTTCATGCATTCGCGCGTCGGACTCGCCACCGACTATCTTTCGGATGAATGGTTCCGGCTTGTCAGGGCGTGCGCCGACCAATGCAGGAAGAATGGTATGGAAGCCTGGATGTACGACGAAGATCGCTGGCCTTCCGGTGCCGCAGGCGGACTTGTCACAAAAAATCCGCGATACCGGATGCGCCTGCTTAAAATGACTTCTGCGGATGCCGCGGACTATAAGTCCGAGGGCGGCGAGCTCGTGGTGTTTATTGCAAAGATGCAAGGCAACACGCTCATCAGCTACCGGAAGGCAAAATCCGCAAGGAACCCCGATGCGGAGAAGGGCGAAAAGATACTCGCGTTCAAAGTCCAGCTCGAGGATAATTCGCCCTGGTACAACGGCTTCACATATCTCGACACGATGTCCGACGTTGCCGTTAAGCAATTCATCAAACTGACCCATGCGGCCTACGCGAAGAACTGCAAGCAGGATTTCGGCAAGCTCATGCCGGGAATATTCACCGACGAACCGAACTACGGCATGCTTTCCGCAGGTCCGAACACATCGAAAATCCCATGGACCGGTAAGCTCCTTAAAACCTTCAAAAAACTTTACGGCTACGATCTTACCGACAAGCTTCCGGAAGTGATTTTTCGATTGAACGGCGCGGAATTTTCAAAGGCGCGCCACGATTACTTCGAGACATGCACGCATCTTTTCACGAACAATTTTGGCAGGCAGATTTACGAATGGTGCGCCAGGAACAAGGTCACGTTCACCGGGCATGTGCTTTCAGAGGAATCCCTGCCAAGCCAGACTCGGGTTGTCGGTACGGCAATGCGATTCTACGAATACATGCAGGCGCCCGGCATTGATATTCTCTGTTCCCAGGGACTTACCCGCGCAGGAAGCCCTAAGCCCGAATATCTTACCGCGAAACAATGCAGTTCGGTGCTTGACCAGTTCGGCCGGAAGTGGATGCTGAGCGAACTTTACGGATGCACGGGCTGGCATTTCACCTTTGCGGAACACAAGGCCGTTGGCGACTGGCAAGCCGCGCTCGGTGTCAATCTCCGTTGCCAGCATCTCGCCTGGTACACGATGGAAGGCGAGGCTAAACGCGATTATCCGGCATCAATATCCTTCCACTCCCCATGGTGGCGGGATTACCCGGTCGTCGAAAATTATTTTGCAAGGGTCAACTACATGCTGACGCAAGGCCGGGCGGTCAGGGATGTCGCCGTGATTCATCCGATCGAAAGCGCCTGGGGCGTCGCTGACCGGCAGTTGTTCGATTGCGACTGGGATTTCCCCATTGCCAAGGAAGGGGCGCAACAACAGCCGGCCATGGCCTTGGATGACAATCTCAAGAAGGTCCAGCAGATACTGCTCGAGGAACATTTTGATTTCGAATATGTGGATGAGGACATTCTCGCGCGGCACGGCCAAGTGAAGAACGGCCGGTTCAATCTTGTCAAATCCTCCTACAGCACCGTTGTTGTTCCGCCTGCTTACACACTGAGGCAAAGCACCTGCGAAATGCTTGCGAAATTTGCTGAAGCCGGCGGAAACGTGATCTTCGTGGAGCCGACCCCGGCGTATATCAATGCCGAAAAATGCGGCGTCATCAATGCGATTATCGCGAAATGCACCAAGGTCGGGCTCGACCGGGCTGAAATCGTGCAGGCGCTTTCAAAGGACAAGCACATAAGGAAGATCGTCGTGAAGACGGCCGATGGCAAGGAATACAACCCGTGCCTTTATATGTTGCGGCAGGACAAGCATGGGCGCACAATCGTTTTCATTTGTCATACCCTGCAGGACAGTGATTCCGGGGAGATTACGGTTGAAATTCCGGCAGACGGCGTGGTCCAGGAACGGGATGCGATCACAGGCGACATATATGCGGCCGCCGCGCAAAAGACATCTGCGGGCGTTAAAGTGAAAACGATCCTTTACGGTTATGGAAGCCGGCTGTTTGTTGTAGATCCGCAAACTGATGCGTCGCTGAAAAAACGCGCCGGCTCAAAGGAAAGCCGCCGGCAGAAGATCGAATGCGGAGTCATGAATATTTTCAGGGACGAGCCAAACGCGTTCCCGCTCGATGTCCCGGAATATTCATTGAACGGCGGGGAATGGAAGAAGTCCAAGGACATTTTGAAAGTTGACGATGCCATACGTGACTTTACAAAATGGGCCCGCCGCGGCGGCGCGATGTGCCAGCCGTGGACGCAAAAGGAAACAGCCGAATCGAAAAAGATCATTCTTGGACTCCGCTACACCTTCGCGATCGAGGACATTCCCGCCGGTCCCTGCCATCTTGTAATGGAAAGGCCGGAGAAATTTTCTGTGGTTCTCAACGGCTGTATGCTTAAGCATGACAAAGGGGAAGGCTGGTGGATTGATAATTCATTCCAGAAGCTTCTTGTGCCGGCGCGCGTCCTTTGCCAAGGCCAAAACGAGCTTCTCCTGACGACCAGATACGGTCAAAAGGACAATCTTGAGGCCATCTACTTCACCGGAGAATTCGGATTCAAATGGGTTAACGGGACAAACCCAGTCATAACCAAAATGCCCGCAACGCTCAAGATCGGCGACTGGTGCGAGCAGGGATTCCCGTGCTATTCAAGTGCAATCACGTATTCCATGGAGCTCGACATCAACGCTGATCCTGGCAAGAAGATCGTGCTTGAAGTTCCTGATTGGAAAGGCGCGCTGGTACGCGTGCATGTGAATGGCCGGAAAGCCGGCAATATTGCCTGGAAACCATATGAGGTCGAAATCACGAATTTTGTTGTCAACGGCAAAAACAAAGTTGCAATTGAAGTCGTCGGGACAAGAAGGAATCTTCTTGGGCCTCTGCATCTCAACGTAAAATATCCGAACTGGACCGGTCCAGACCAGTACAAGCAGACGGAGGACTGGACCGATGAATACGTCCGGTTCCCGTATGGCCTGATGGGCGAACCATTCGTATCGTTCCGGGAATAGTTGACGCGCCGGCGAAACAGAGAACCACAGCCATACAGCAAATTCTACCAGGTCGGCAGGACGGGGATATAATCGGGGCCACCGAGCTCACCACTGGCTATCATAACCATGCGGCGCAGGGAGCCGATATACCAATTGCCGGTGGACGGCTGGTAAACGGCCAGATCGGAATAACCGTCGCCATCGTAATCGCCGGGTACGGGAATAAAACTGGGACCCCCAAACTCGATGCCGTAGGCAATGGTCGCATCGCGGTGCAATGACCAGATATACCATAGACCGGTGGCCGACTCACACACAGCCAGATCGGAGTAGCCGTCGCCATCGTAGTCGCCCGAAACGGGAACCAGCCCGGTACCGCCCCAGAATTTACCCCAGGTAATATCGGCACCTTTGGCCAGCGAGAAGATATACCATGTCCCTTGGGTGACATGATACATAGCCAAATCGTTGCATTGGTCTCCGTCAAAATCGCCGGAAACCGGGATAAACCCGGCGCCGCTGTGGCTTTGACCCCAAGTGAGCCGCGTGCCTGTCGTTGCGGAAAGAATGTACCAATAACCATCCGGCTGTTGACAAAGCGCGGCATCCGAAATCCTGTCGCCGTCATAGTCGCCGCTGACGGGGGTTGCGTCGGCGCCGCCGAAAAATTCCGAGGATACAAGCACGGTACCGCGCTTAAGCGAGCCAATGCGCCATTCGCCGGAGGTTGTGTTATAAACATTCAGGTCAGTGGCCCGATCACCATCATAATCGCCATCGAATGGCTTGAAGCCCGGGCCGCCCCATTCGAAATCTTCGCAGGCCAGAAACATCGAGCGCGAGAGAGAAAAAATGCGCCAGTGACCGGTGCCCGGATGGAACACGGCCACATCCGAAGTACCGTCGCCGTCAAAATCGTTGTAAATGATATTGGTCGTGCCGGGATCGATAATCCGCGCGATTGTACTGTCCAGGAGGGTGGGATTGAAAGACTGGGCATGCTGGGTCGGCACCTCGGCCATCGCATTGGTGCTGGCGTACTCATGCAACTCCCCAAAACTCAATTCACCGTTGTTATTAGTGTCAACGGATTGAACGCTACAGCCCTGGATCAGATAACCCATATAACGGCTGTAGAAATCGCTGGTATAACTGTATTCATCATAGTCACACGCGGTCATAAAGGCGATATTCAGACCAAGGGTCTTGGGATCCTGCGGGCCTAACCTCTTAAAACGGGATTGCTGAATGTTGCGGTAATGTTCCATGACTCGTTCCGCAAAAAGCCATGCGCTCTCGGGCGTGCCGTCTGATTTGAACATGCCGCCTGAGTAACATGCATCCAGAATGACAATCACCTTGGTATCCGTCCGAAACAGCGTCAGGTCAGCCGCCAATTCGGCGTCCGTATAATTGGCGTCGTAGGTGCAGATAAAAGTATTGGATCCCCCCGACGTGCCGCCATGGCTGGAATGAACATAAACGGTAAGGTCGCCGGCGCCGCTGGCCGTAGCCAATGCATTCAGAGAGCCGCGAATGGCGGTCTTGGTCGCCTGCTGGTCAATGTATAAGGTCATATTCGTCGCCAGCCAGTGATTGGATGGATCGCCAAGAAAAAATAAATTACGCATGCCAACGGCATCGTTAGAGCAGGTATTCAGCGGCGTTGGCCCGTAATATGGCGAATAATTATCAAGCCCAACAAGCAGAACTCTCCGGTTCGTGGAAACCGACGAAACACTGCGATAGCCCGTATTATTGGAACTGAATGCGCTTGCTCCATAAGAGTTTTCCGATTTTACCCAGTAGTAATAATTCGTGCCTGCCGCCGCTTCGGTATCATCGTATGTAATTTCCGTGGTTGTCACAATTTGCGTTGCAGATGTCGACATATCGGCCGTGTGCCGCCAGACCTGATAGCCGGTGGCGTTCGTGGCGGAACTCCAGGTGACCTGGACCTTGTCCGTATATATTCCGTCGCTAGCCGCGATGTTGGTGGGTGTCATCGGGACATACAAATTTTCATAGGCCCCCATATCCACCGTGCCGCTCCAGATGCGCGTGTTCCCATCCAAGTCCACGGGGGTAACGTTTGTCGGCGCATATTGGTTATCCCCGACATTGATACAGGGCGAGCCGGCGGCCAGACGGTAATCCCCGCCATTTTTATCCACAAACAACGGTTCACTCGTGATGTTGCCATTGCCAGATGATGCATCCGGTGCACACGTGCAACGCATTGTCGCAGAAGAATAACATTGTGGTATCCCGTAATTATAATACACAATGCAATTATTCAACGTGCTGCCAAAGTTGCCGCTACCCAAGGCCGCCGTGTTTTTACTGAGCGTACAGTTGTTCAAGGTTCCAAAAAAGGTTCCGCCGCCTGCTTCCGCCGTATTGTCACTCAGCTTGCAGTTGTTCAACGTGGCAAAATATGCTCCGCCGCCGTCGGCGGTAGCCGTGTTGTTTATGAGCGCGCAGTTGTTCAACGTGCCGCTCCGTGCTCCGCCGCCATCGTTGGCAGCCGTGTTACCGCTGAGTGTGCAATTGTTCAACGTGCTGTCATATGCCCCGCCGCCGTCGATGGTGGCCGTGTTATTCATGAGCGTGCAGTTGTTCAACGTGCCGCCATACGCCCCGCCGCCGTCGCTGGCTGTGTTGCCGCTGAGCGTGCTGTTGGTTAACGTGCTGTTATAGACTCCGCCGCCATAGATGGCCGAGTTGTTGGTAAGCCCGCAATTATATAACGTACAACCGTTTGCCCCGCCGCCGCCGTCATAAACCGAATTTCCGTTGAGCGTGCAGTTGCTTAGCGTGCTGCCATGCGCCCCGCCGCCGTATACGGCCGTGTTGCTTATGAGCGTGCAGTTGTTCAATATGCTGCCAAATGCCCCGCCGCCATATTTACCAACAGTGTTTGTGGCAAGCACGCAATTGTTTAACGTTCCATAAAATACGCCGCCGCCAGATCCCATGTCAGCCGTATTCCCCTCAATTACGCAATTGGTAATAACATTATCCGCGCTTACGCAATACACGCCGCCACCATAGGCATTCGTAACGTATCCGTTGTTCACCGTGAAGCCCTCAAGATGGCAATCCGTCCCCAGGTAGAAACAACGGTTGGACGATTGGCCATTGACAATGGTCACATCCGGACCTTTGAAACTGCGGACGGTAACCGCATTCGATACGGTAATTTGCGCGGACAGGAAATACTCGCCATTCGTCACAAGGACAATATCACCGTTCCCGGCCGCGTTCACCCCGCATTGAATGGTTTTTTTGGCGGTAACCCAGTTCGTCCCGGCCGCACTGTCATTGCCATTCGTCTCGACATACCACGTTGCGGCAAAAACAGGCGACAGGGCAATCATTATCCCAAAAAGCGCAATAAAAAACTTTGCCATTTTTTTCTCGATTATTGTCCGGCGATAAACAAGGCGTTAACGCCGGCCAAGTAGGACCAAAAATTTATCCCGCAAAACCCCGCTCCAAATCAGGCGGTATTAAGCACGCATATCACGCCCGTCCAACGGTTAAAATGAATCCCTTTTTAAAGATTATTTTTATCTTTACCGGGGCAAATGTCAATACTATTCATTACCGGATCATTACCCAAGGACACCGATCTGTATTTGGATTGCAGGTATAACCAGCCTTAAGGCTTCAAAACAAGGTTTGGATTAGTAATTTTATTATCATCGCCGCAGGACCATAAATGAGCGATAGATTTCAGGGAGTTTTTGCTTATGTTAACCGCAGAAATTCCCGCGCCAACCTTCGGATCAATATCATACACTACAGTGTCTGGTTTGCCCGACGGCCCTGAATAACGGTTCCTGACAAACGTAATCCGGTCAATATCCGCCGACGCCGAAATATACCGGCCGAAACCAACACGGACAAAACGGACATTGCCTGTCACTCCTTTCCGCGAAAAGATGTTATGGGAAAAATTAATGTTTTTGCCCTGAAGGATTTGGACATCATATCCGGCGCTGGAGGCTGTGAATGCATTGCTGACGATGGCGATATTTTCCGTCGGGCAATTATCCAAGGCCAATTGTTCGCCGATATTAATGTAGGGCGAATCGTTCTGCCGGGCGTTGAATTTGTTGTTCATCGCGGTGATATTTGAGCAAGGGAATCCTCCCGCGCCATCCCTGGCAATGTTGAGGCAGGTGTCGTAGCACGCATTGAAAGTGTTTCCCATGATCAGGACCGATCGCGAGCGGGTGACTTCCAGCGCGGCGCGGATCCAACCCCGTTCCCGGGGCAATGAGCGCGAAAGCGCCACTGATTTCCGGTGGTCGCATATGACATTGTCTTGAATGATGGTTGAGGAGTCCATGCCGCCGCGGGTTTTGGCATGATAGATCGCGTGCCGGGAGGTATTGATAATGGTGTTGGCTTGGATTGTGCAATTCACCGTGCCCGCCAGGTGAATGCCGTAACCTTGCCCCGGAGCCGCTCCGGGCAGATTGATCAGTTTATTGCTGATAACCAGCGCGTTGCTATATTCGCCTCCCAAATCGGCATTGAGCGAGATGCCAATATTGATGTCATGGATGAACAGGTTTTTAAAAATGACGCCATGAATTGAGTTGCCGGAATAATTTCCAATGGCCGACTGCTGATACACGGATTTTTGGACGCTGTTATTGTCGGCAATAATCCTGAGCGCGCTTTCCAATTCTGCGTCGCTCATATCCGCGCGAGTCGCATAATGATCTTTCAGGTATGCATCGCGATCCTGCCGGTTGCCCGTAAAAGCGACACCCTTTTCGTTTTCACCAATCAATTCGAGCGAGTCAATCTGAATATCGCGGATATTGTTCCTCAATTCAAAAATAAAGGCGCTTGGGCCTGCTCCGGATAGAACAAGACAACCCTTCCCCGATATTCTGATCCTCTCCTTGTTGTCTATGTACAGCCCGCGTATCCGGTATTTCTCGTTTATCAGCAGGGTCTGGCCGGTCTGTAGCGAATCAATACAGACCTGAATAATTTCGGTGTTCCGGGCCGCGGAATTGGTCGGGCTCGCGCCACAGTCCCGGACGTCAATGATTGCGCGTCCTGAAAGCGCTGGAACCGCGGCGCATTCCGCCATCGTAACCGCCATTACGGCAATTATCTGAAAGATTGGCTTCATTGAGCTTGTAAGATAGCCAAGGAGGACGAAAATGCAAGGGCAACGGTTCAGCAAGGAGCAGATCATAGGGATTCTAAAGAAATGGGAAAGCTGGCATAAGTGGTGCTTGCCGGAAAGCATGAAGGCTGGCTTGCCATGCGTAGCCATTTGGGCGAAGGCATGGCTGGCCACGCGTAGCCCGAAGGGCTGTTTTTGGTGATTGGTGATTGTAGCCCATGCTTCGTTGCCCGAGAGGTCAACTACGCAGGGCATGCTTCGCCCTTCGGTCCCTGCGTGGCTGCGCCATGCGTAGCCCTACTGGCGAAGTGGCCTGCCCTCCGTAGCCGCTTTGGGCGTAGGAGGGTGGGCCGTGCAGGGCTTGAACCTGCGACTTCTACCGTGTGAGGTAAATTCCACCTAAACGTGTAACGCCCTTATATTTGCACGCTTACATAATATTCAGCGTCTTATGCAGCCTGTCAAAATCCTCCAATTTCGTCAAAGGGCTCAAAATTAGCGCCAGTTTGGTCGCGGAATGGTCGCGAAATTTCAGTTCTTGCCTGCATTTCCTGTTGTCGTAGCCGAACAATTATTTGTGGGTTTAATAATTGACTTCAGCCGGAATGCAAATAATATTAAAAAATACTATCGGTATAGTTTGGGCCGGCTGGTGTAATTGTTTGAAAATTGGTCTCATTGTTCGGAAAACAAAGTGCGTAGCTGGAATCAAAATGGAGGAATAATAGAAATGAAACATAAATTTATTCTCTTTATCACATTGTTGGCATTGATTATCACATCATCCCTGGCTCAGGAAACTAATAAGACCGGCATCGTCAGCGTTACTAAGGACTATAGCGGTAAAGTGACCGCCATTATGCTCATTGTCAACAGCTACGATATTAAACTCGACGAAAACAGCAAACAGCTGATTTATATGGACGGCGAAAGAACCCTCGTTGCCGGCATGCTTAATGATGAAGGCGGAAAGAAGTTGATCGCACTTGATCCTCCCCGGCAGGCGCAAGCACAGGCTGGGAAAACTGGCGTCAGCAGTGTTGCCAAAGACACTGGCAGTCAGCCGGCCGTCGTGCCGATTAGAGAAACGGGCACTATTAGCATTACCAAGGATGCCGTTGGCCAAATTACCGCCATTAAGCTCATCGTCGACCGTTGCTATATTAAACTTGATGAAAACAGCAAACAGCTTGAATCCATGGATGGTCGGAAAGTCAGAGTAACGTACGACGCCCTCTTCAGCGAGGGTTTATTGCCGGTCACGAGCGTTGAACTTATTAAAGAAAGTGACTCGCCTGTCGTCCCCATGCCTGATAAGTAAATCTCAAACCGCCGTGGCCCAATATTATTCAGTGTCGCGTGCCGAATATGCCCATGTCGAAATCACGGAGATTTTCTACCGGTACGCCGTGGCAGGGGCATCTTGAAGGACGAGGAGAAATGATTTTGGCCCTGGTTTTAAATCAAGCGCGGATAATAAACATTGATGTAAAGGTTAAGTTTCAACCATATAAAGGAGGAGAATAGACATGAAACAATTAATGGCGGCACTTAGTGTTTTGGCTTTTTTGGCGGCGATATCATGCGCGGATGCAGGCAATAAGACAAACGAAGTCGTGATGTGGGGCAAACAAATCGCGGGAAGCGGGCACGCCAAAAACGCGAAGATAGATGGCAATACGCTGGTTCTCACCGCAGTCGCTACCATTACTTCAGTCGAGGCCGATGCCGAAGGATACAGCATATGGTCTGTTGTAACACCGGAGAATCGCACGGCTGCTGTGGTTATGAGCGGTGGCAAGGGAAAGCCGGATATAGTTGGAAAAACACTTGCACAGGGGAGCTACAGGGTGATTCCGGGATTGTACGGTAAAAGCGCAACACATGTTACTATAAAGTTAAAACTTAAATAGGGGGCATTTTGTTCCAAACCCTGTCCCCCGGTTTTTCCCCGGTTCGCCCAATATCAGTGCAATAAAATATGCGCCTGGTTTAAACTGACGAATCCAAGGAATAATCCATGACGATGCATCGTTTCCGCCGTCCTGTGTCATTCCTGATCCTGGCCGCCTTCATCCTGGCCTTCTGTCCGGGCCATATTTCTGCCGAATCCAGCGGAAATCAGTTTGTCGACGACAAGACGGATATCGGCAACATTCTGAATGGCATGGGTGTCTTGAATGTGGGCGGTGATACCGCCAGCGGCGCAGGAAAAATTTTAACAATCTTCGACATCTGTGATGCCGTGGAGAAAGCCTATAATGGCGAGTACAACGATGCCATGGCCATAATGCTTAAGACGGGCATGACCACTTTTGTTGCCGCCGCTGGCCTGCTCACCACGTCCCTGGATGTCGGGCAACTCCTTCGCAACGTCACGGTCAATAAGGTCTTCGAACCCCGGATTGCCGCGCATTATCAGAAATACCGCGATTTGCGCATAGCTGACCTGGAAGCCGACCTGGCCGAGAAAATGGTTAAATACACGACAAAAGATTTTATCCGCTGGGCTGAAGACGTCAGCGGCGAAACGGTAAAAGACACCGGTCAGGACACGGTGAACCGATTCATCAACGAGGAATTCATGGCGGATGGCCAGCGTTCCTCCTATCTATACAACGTGGCCCAGATGAGGATCCAGGACGACAAGCACAGCAAACAGTCCTTCGCCGTCAAATGGTGGCCGCGCTTCTGGACATCGGAGAAGCCGGTCGCATTCGAGGATGCCAAGGATTACTGGCTTAACACCTGGAACGAAAAAGTTGCCATCGAAGGTCTCCAGATCGCGGTAGATCGTCGCCGGCACTTTGCGGCGGAGTGGATCAAGATGAGCAACATTCGTATTGTCGTCGATGTCGCCAAGCCCATTGAGGGCCTTAAATACGGTATTGAGTGCGTAGAACTGGACTGGAGGGAGAAAGCGGCCGTCTCCAGGGGCTTCGATGGCAACTACGTGCTATTTGGCAAATCTATTGACATGGCGAAGTTCTCGGAACTTCGCCAGCGTTACGGAATCAATGGCGGGCTCACAATCCAACTAAAAGCTCCCGGACAAGACGGCCGGACCGTGGCCGCCAAGCGTATCCCCTTTACGGACATTATGTCGCTACAGCATCTCCAGAAAAAGAAAAATGAGGTGGCTATGTGGAGCGAATTCCGAGTGCCGGTCAAATTCGACTGGCGCCCCGATCTATTGAAACAGCTCAACATGATATTCAACGGCAATGCCAGGGTTGATTCCATCAAATTTCGCCTTGGCAACAGGAATGTCACGCTTCGGCGCAAGCCTGACTCCGGATGTCTGAACAAAGGTGAACTCCCCCTTGAAAAACATTTGAAGGAAGGAAAACTCGACATTGTCTCTGTCCTGGAGGCTTCCGGATTAAAAACCGACGATGCGCTGGCTTGTCTATATGGATCGCAGGATAACTTGTGGTTGAACTGCTCGTTCCGGATGACGGATCCCGAATGCGATCCCAAGAAGGATCCGCCGAACAAGATGGCCTCGTTCGGCTGGCAACGAGACCTGGCATTTCCTGAATCCGACCTCCAGCTCGATTTTAATTTTACACCGCAGAAGAAGCCGCGTATCGACGATTCCGAAGCTCGCAACGCCCGGGCGCGCGAGTTGGCCATGGCCTACATCGCCGCACCGGGCACGCAACCCAAAGATGAATTCGTTTACCAGCAGAAACTGCCCCTGAATTCCTCGCCCGGAGATGCATACCTGGAAGCAAGGAACCGGCGGATTGAACAGGAACTCACGGAGCCGGTCGCCCGGCTCGCGAAGGCGGTTGATGAACTCAACGTCGGCCTGAGTGAGATCAGGAGCAAATACGTCTACTCCTGCCGGGAGGAGATTCCTAATGTTTTCCACGACTGCCTGTCCTTGGAAATACCGATCCCTGCCTACAAGGAGATCCTCGCAAAGGGCATGGACGACCTGACCGGGAAGATCGGGGAAGGTCGGCAGAAACTCACCGCCCAGATGAAAGAAGCAGAGGACCTGCTGTCCAAAGACGCGAAGCGCCTGAAGGCCACGGTCAAGCAGCTTGTCAACCTCAACCCATCGCCCCTACAACTGACCGTTGCCGTTGGTAAGCTCACCGACCTGCTTAGGCTCCAGGAGGAAGCCCTGAGACAGCTCGATGAGTACGAGTGCCTCGCGAAAGGGAAAGCCGCGGAGTATGACATCCTCCTGGAGAAACTGACCACGCCCGCGGCTGTGGCGGCTTTCTATCTCCCGGAGATCGAACGTCTGCAAAAGCGTCGGCTTGCTCTGCACGAAAAGACCGAAACCCTTATGGATGAAGATGTACGGCAACCTGAGTACGTTTTATCGCTGAATTCACGATTGCAGGAATTCAACGACTGGGCCACTGGCAACAGCCGCTCTGCAAACTGTCTGTCTCTGGATATGCTCTATGATTTCCTGATGAACAAGCAAAGCGGGCAACCCTGGGGGCGCGACGCCCGGCCCATTGATGAGATGATCTCCGGCATTGAGATGGCTATCGCAAAGGTGGTCAAGCCTGAGATACTGCTCCTGGAAGAAACCGCGGATGTCCGGGAGAAACTTGCAAAGTATAAACTGGCATTAATCTCCAGAAGTGGGGTTTCGCCATTGATGGCGCTTTACGCGCATGATATCACCGCATCGGACATCAAAGCATGCCTGGCCAAGCCGCCGGGGCGGATCAGCGATGCGTTGCAGCCTGCTCATAAGCGCAGTTGGGCGCTACAGCAACAATGGAATGAGTCGGAAAAGCTTCCGGCGCCGGCCAACCGGCGCCGGCATCCCGAGTTGACATTCTGGGTTCTCAGTGCCGGCGGCGCTATCGACTCGTTCCTCACGGTAACCAAACCGGAGGTCATGACAAAGGGAGATGGCAAGGCAGCCGCCTGGCTGGCGGAACACAATGCGCTCCGCACCAAGTTGGGGAATGTCGGCGCAAACTCATATCTTCAGGACACGCTGGCGGGGATCAAGCTCCTGGAGCAGCACTATAAGGCCCTATCTGGCATTACCGGATCGTCCTGGCCGGACCGGTACAAGGCCGAGTGGGCCGCAAATTATGAGCGGCCGACCATCGGCGAGGTTTTTAACGAGAGCATGGTGAAGGCGTGGATGGGTGCCATGGATATTCTCGACAAGAAGATGCAACGGGATATCAAGGCGCTACCTTCACTGCCCCCGGAAAGACAGAAGGCGGAGAAGGAACGCCTGACGAAAGTTGCCCAAAACAGCTTTTGGAATGCGCTTGGCCTCGCCCCCCTGTCCCAGACCAAATTCGGGCGTGGAATCTACATTGGATGCTATGAAGGGCGCCAGATCACGGAAGTGTATGTCCCCGCCCACCAGAAGTGGGGCGAGCTCCAGGTCGCCTGGCATGATGCCCTGAACGCAGTTTCCCAGTCGGGCGCAAACGGGGAGACACCCGGGACCAAGACCCGCAAGGAGATCGACCAGGAAGCGCCCGGCACGGCGTCAGATCAGGCCGCCTACCAAAAATATATCGCCGCCTACAACAAGATGACGCGCCTGATGGCAGCAGGGAAAGGCAATACGCCTGAGGCCCAGGCCGCCCACAGGGAGTACATTAAACAGAAGGATGCCTACGAGGCATCGCTCAAAAAATAGGTATGCCCGAGGCATTGCGGCTATCCTCCAGCGGCAAATACAGAAACATCCTCTCGCCCTGCATATTCCTGAACGCCGACGGGAAACCGTACACGGCGAACGTGTATCGGAATCGGTTTATAAGGCTGTGCGTCAGGGCGGGAGTTCGCCCCTTGCCGCCCTACGCCCTGCGCCACTACTATGGTTCTGCGCAATCGCTGGGCAAGACCAACCAAATCAACTCATAGGGCAGGTCCGCAGGTTCATTGCATCCACAAGACAAGCGCGCTGAATACCACCGGCAGATAGCGGGAGAACTGGCAGGGTAATGCAGCCGTGCCAGCCGTAGCTGGGGAGCGTAAGATGTCCGCCGTCGTCCAGGGGACTATGGCGGACAGCCTTCGCTATTCCGCTGCGCTCCCCAACGATCTAAAGCCGGCTTGCCCTCCGTAGCCATATCCCGAT
Source organism: Verrucomicrobiota bacterium (assembly GCA_043814705.1). GTDB lineage: Bacteria > Verrucomicrobiota > Kiritimatiellia > JAAZAB01 > JAAZAB01 > VSJD01. The sequence continues at coordinate 33,855 of JBDRJR010000123.1, forward strand.
TCGATGGCAGAGACAATAACGCCGCGCATACAATATATATGTTGTGATAATGCGGTAAAATACAACATGCGTGTTGTTTGGTATTGACATAAATACAATACATATGTTGTACTGAATCGCACGTTCAGGTTATAGATCTAAACATTGGAGGAATACGGCCATGGACAAGAAGAAACTCATTAGAGAGCAGCTCGAGACCTCTCTCCGGCGTCTCGCTCCTCTGCACAGCGTCAGCACTCCCCAAAAAGGATGGGTTCGGGCCATACGCAATGCACTCGGGATGACTGCCAAGCAGCTGGCCAGTAGACTTGGTGTTGCCCAGCAAGCTGTGGCGCGTATTGAAAAAGATGAACTGTCGGGTTCGGTGGCGATCAAGACCATGCGACGCGTCGCAGAATGCCTTGATTGTGTATTCGTCTATGGATTCGTGCCACGTTTAAGTCTGGAAGCCACCCTCCGTAAACAGGCACAAAAACTTGCCGCCACGCGTCTCGCCCAAGCTTCGCAGACAATGTCAATAGAAAATCAGGCGCTTAGCACAAAGGAAAATGAAAAGGTCTTGTCTGAAATGGTTGACGAGCTTGTCGACACGCTTCCTTCAAACCTGTGGGATCGATCATGATCAAGTTCGAATACCCGGAAGGGGCTACTCCCATCGATCCCGATGAAACAGCGGGACTGCGTCTCACGCACATAACGACCCGTGGTGAATTAGATCGCTGGGAACAGGACAATATTGTTGAGGCATTGAAATGGCTGGATAAGGTAAAACCGACAGATATCCTAAATGAGCAATTCGTCAAGCAACTTCATCGGCATATGTTCGGCAATGTTTGGAAATGGGCGGGACACTTTCGGCAAAGCGACAAGAACATTGGCGGGCCATGGCATCAGGTTGCTGCGAGCCTTAGAAATCTATGTGATGATGCACGATTGTGGATAGAGTTGCACGAGGAATTGCCTGATCAAATAGCTGCCCGTTTTCACCACCGGCTGGTGTCGATTCATCCTTTTCCAAACGGCAACGGTCGCCACGCACGGCTGATGGCCGATCTGCTCCTTGAAAACATCCTCCATCGTTCAAGGTTTACATGGGGAAGCGAGGACTTATCACAAGCCGGTAATGCCCGGCAAAGATACATAGCAGCTCTCCACGCCGCTGATGAGCATAACTATGAACCTTTGCTGGAGTTTGTACGAACGTAGAAAGCATTGAACCACACGCCGGACGGTAAAACCATTCGTAGCCTTTGCCAGCGCGGCAAATGAGCAATCTGGTAAAAAAGTGGCCAGTAACTGAAAAAGTGAAAACGGGGAAGTGCCGGACGTAGAACCCGAAATATAAATTACAATATATGCCCTGCTTTGTTTCGTGCTGCTCAACTACGCAGGGCATGCTTCGCCCTTCAGGTTCTCAATGGCCGTGCCACGCGTAGCCCTACTGGCGAAGTGGCCTGCCCTCCATAGCCGCTTTGGGCGTAGGAGGGTGGGCCGTGCAGGGCTTGAACCTGCGACTTCTACCGTGTGAGGATAGCACTCTTCCACTGAGTTAACGGCCCATTGACAGCAAATAATATGCAGGATTGTTCCCCGGATTGTCAAGCGCGCACAATGACACGCCCGCAATTGTAATTATGGCCACGCCCGGCCTCAGAATTTTGGTGGTCGGTCATTCCGAGCGGAGCGCCCGCCCGTAGCACTTCGCACAGCGATGTGGGCAGGTAGCGCAGTCGAAGAATCTCCAGTCGAACGTGGGACGTACGAATAGAGATTCCCTTCGGCAAGCTCAGGGCAGGCGCCTCGACTTCCACCGTTGCGAAGCGCTATGGCGGACACGTCGCTCGGGATGACATGTTCACTGACGACGGAATGCCATAATGAGAATTACTGCATGCCATTACAAGAAACTTGCCATGCGCACAGAAAACTGATATTGCTCATTCCGGTTTTGCGTTGTGCTGGTTACGCCAACGAGAAAATCATCTAATTATGAAAATATTAGTCATAAACGCGGGCAGTTCGTCGGTCAAATTCAATTTATATGAAAGCTCCGGCGAAAAATTACTGGCCAAGGGACTCATTGAGCGGATCAATGCGCCGGACACGCAATTGAAGTATTCCAATCACCGCGGGCAAAAGATGGAAAAGGATATTTCGGCCAACTCCTCCGAGGCGGCTATTTCCGAGGCATGCCTGGCGCTGATGGATAAAAAAACGGGCGTGATCGGCAACCTGACCGAAATCGAGGGCATCGGACATCGCGTGGTACACGGCGGCGCAACCATCAGCGGCGCGGTTAAGATTTCAGCCGTCATCAAGCAGGTTATCCTGGATTGTTTCCCGCTGGCACCCTTGCACAACCCTCCAAATTACGAAGGCATCGAAGCCTGTGAACACCTGTTCCCGCATGTTCCCATGGTAGCCGTGTTCGATACCGCCTTTCACCAGACCATGCCCAGTGCCGCGTATACTTACGCCATCCCCGGAGATATCGCCGCCAAAAACCAGATCCGGCGTTACGGATTTCACGGCACTTCGCATCATTATGTGGCCGTCACAGCCGCCCAAATCCTGGGCCGCGAATTCGACACGCTCAAACTCATCACGGCGCACCTGGGCAACGGATGCAGTATCACGGCGGTCAACCGCGGCAGGGTGACGGATACCAGCATGGGCTTGACTCCGTTGGAAGGCTTGGTCATGGGCACACGTTGCGGCGATATAGATCCGGCCGTCGTCATTTTCCTGCGCCGTTTGGGCTACAGCTTGGACGAAGTGGACCGTTTGCTCAACAAAAAAAGCGGATTATTGGGGCTGGCCGGCATCGGAAGCAACGACATGCGCGACATTTTGAAGGCCATCGCTAACGGCTCGGCATCGGCCAAGCTGGCGCTGGATGTGTTCGTGTTCCGGCTGGTAAAATACGTTGGCGCTTATGCCGCCGTGCTGAACGGGTTCGACGCCTTGATCTTTACGGCCGGCATTGGCGAAAACGTGCCGCTGGTGCGCGCGATGGTATGCGCACAACTGACGTATTTGGGCATTCGCCTGGATCCGGAGCTAAACAAGAATAATGCGCTGACAATTTCACAAAAGGGCGCTTTGCCGGCGGTGCTGGTAATCCCCACCAACGAAGAATTGATGATTGCACGGGAAACCCTGCGGATTCTGACGGCGAAATTGGAAATTTGAAATTCGAAATTAGGCGAAAAAATATTCCGGATTCGGTGTTCTCAATTTCTAATTTCCAATTTCAAATTTCGATTCCAATTTCAGCGTTTCGTTAATACTTGCACAAAATTAGGAACCCCATCATGCCGGAAACCGTATTGGAACGCATTCGTAGCAAAGCAAAGGCGCTCAGCCGCAAAATCTGCCTGACGGAAAGCGATGATGTCCGCAATCTGCAGGCGGCCGCCAAGCTGACACAGACAGGATATGCCCGCCCCATTTTGGTGGGCAATACCGAGGCAATCCTTAAATTGGCCCGCGCGAACCGGATGGCGCTGGACGGCATTGAACTGGCGGACACGCTCAAGCATCCGAAGCTCAACGATTATATCGCATTGCTTGTGGAATTTCGTAAGGCCAAGGGGCTTACCGAGATCCAGGCACGCACCTGGATCAAGGACACCTGCGTCTTCGCGGCGGCCATGGTTTGCGCCGGCGATGCGCACGGGTATGTTTCCGGCGGAGGCAATCCCCACGGCTATAACCATAATACCGCCGGCAAAACCCGGCCGGCGCTCCAGCTCTTTAAAACCGCGCCCGGCATCAAGATCGCTTCATCCTATTTTATTATGCAACTACACGATCCGCGCTGGGGATTCAACGGCGCCCTTTTTTACGCCGACTGCGGACTCAACATCAACCCCACCGCCGATCAACTGGCTGAAATTGCCGTGACCACGGCGCGCACTTACCGGACGCTCACCGGCGATGAACCACGCGTTGGTATGATCAGTTGTTCCACAAAAGGCTCCGCCAAGGACCCGATCGTGGATAAAGTGATCGCGGCCACGGCCAAGGCCCAGCAATTGGCGCCGGAGCTGAAGATTGACGGCGAATTCCAGTTCGACACTGCCGTCATCCCCGAAGTGGCCGCCAAGAAAGCACCGCTCTCCGCCATCGCCGGGCGGTGTAATGTGCTCATCTTCCCGGACCTCAACTGCGGCAATACAATGTATAAGGCCACCGAGCGGCTGGCCGGCGCCACCGCCATTGGCCCACTGATCCAGGGCTTACGCCGCCCGTTCTGCGACGTTTCGCGCGGCTGTTCCGCGGATGATATCGTGGATTGCGCCGCCGTGGCCGCGATCACGGAATGGACGCCCTAAGAAATGTAGAATGTAGAATGCAGAATGAAGAATTGATTCAAGCCCGAATGCAGGAAAAGAATCCGATTATTCTGCATTCTGCCTTTCTTCACACGATCAGCATGCAGTCACCGTAACTGTAAAAGCGGTAGCGTTCGCGAATTGCCTCCGCGTAGGCGCTCAGAATTAATGCGCGCCCCGCAAAAGCGCTGACCATCATCAACAGGCTTGAACAGGGCAAGTGGAAATTGGTTAGGAGCGCGTCCACCACCCGGAACTCATAGGGCGGGTAAATAAACAGGTCACTGCGGCCCTGCGCGGCCACCACGGCGCCGTGTTCCGCCGCCACGGTTTCCAGCGCACGCACAACGGTACTACCGACCGCCACAATCCTTCCCTTGGCCGCGCGGGTTGCGCAGATAAGCCGCGCCGTGTCTTCCGGCACGATATAGCGCTCGGCATCCATGCGGTGCCGCTCCACTTCGGCAACGGTCACCGGCTTGAACGTGCCTGGACCGACGTGGAGCGTCACGGCGGCATGACGGACGCCCTGCTGTTTCAGTTTTGTTAAAAGTGCTTCGGTAAAATGCAGACCGGCAGTCGGCGCCGCCACGGCGCCGGGATTACGGGCATAAACCGTCTGATAACGCTCGCGGTCCGCAGAGCGCTCAGGGGCATCGGAACGTGCACGCTTGATATAGGGCGGCAGGGGCGGCACGCCGTCGGTTTCGAGGATCTCCATGAGCGGACGCTCATGCCAAAGCCGGAGCGTCACGCGCCCCTCGCCTTTCACCGCCAGGACTTCCGCCCGCACCTGGGTCCGGGCCAGTTCCAGACGGGCGCCTGGTTTTGCATGCCGGGCGCGCAGAAGCGCATCCCACACGTCAGGCGCGGTTTCCTCGACCAGCAGGATTTCCACAGATCCACCCGTGCCGGCCTTATAACCAAACAGGCGGGCAGGAATGACACGCGTATCGTTCACCACCAGCAGGTCGCCCGGATGGAGAAACGCCGGAAGGTCGGCCACCCGCCGGTGATCGAATGCGCCCGTAGCGCGTTGGATGACCAGCATGCGGGACTGGGTGCGATCAGTGGAGGGTTGTTGGGCAATCAGCTCCGGCGGCAGGGAATAGAAAAAGTCGGAGGTTTGCATGATTAAGACCGCCCAAGGCGGCAACTTATCGCGCCCGGAGGTCGCGATCCACCTGAAGATATCGCCTTCCAAGGTGGACGCCGACCTCCGGGCGGCGTTTCGTTTAACATTGAGATTCCTGCACACAAAATATCAAAAATAACTGTTGACGAACAATAAATGGTCTCTTATTGTATTGAAAGAAATAAATTAACGCTGAATTGAAGCCGTTGGCGCTCTAAACCAACCAAGGAGGAAGACATCATGAAATGCATCTGGCGTCGGATTTCGAAACGCGCGTTCACCCTGGTGGAACTGCTCGTGGTTATCGCCATTATCGCCATTCTGGCCGGCTTGCTCCTGCCTAACCTGGGCGATGTGCGTGAAAAGGCCCGCCGTGTGAACTGCCTCTCGAACCAGAACGGCATCTGGAAAACCATTTCCGCCTGGGGACTTGATCCGGCCGACTCTTTCCGCCCGAATTTCCCAACGACCAACCTGGTCGGGAAAAATCCATCCGGCCAAAATAATCCCATCACGGAAACGGGTGGGATTACCCCTGAAATGTTTATTTGCCCTACCGCCGCCGGACAATATGGGACAAGGCCGGCTGATAAACTTGAAAACATTACCGCCTCCAACAGCAGTTACAATTATTTTGCAAAACGATCCTCGGCTGACGGCGATAAAGTCATTCTTTGTGATATGAACGGGCAAGATTCCATTGCCGGATTTGGAACCAACTGGGGCGGGAATCATATGAAGGGCAATCTGCCGCAGGGCGGCAACCTGATAAAGGTAGCCGGGCAGGGCATGTGGGTGGATACAACCAATGTAGCCGGCAGTACGGTATGCATCACTAATGCTGTGGTTACGAACGCATTTGGCGGCGGCGCCATTATTCTGAAGTATTAATCCGTTGCCGATCAGTGTTCCAATAATCAGGCCGGCGTCCCGATTTTGATCGGGACGCCGGCCTTTTATTCCGGTCAAAGTTTTTTCATCATTGACAGTCGCCCACAACTTGCTAATCTTTCCCGCTTTGTGCAGTCAAGCGCACACACTGCATTGTCTTCTTAGGTCTTGGGTGCGCGATTGGGGCAATTATCTTCTGTAGCCGTCGGACGTTAGGCCGATGTCTGCCTGCCCGTATCGCTACGCAAAGCGTTGCAGGCGGGTCGGCTCGCGGCTACAATAATTCCTAAGCATTAAGTTAGGCGCGAAATACCGCAACTCATCGCGCCCGGAGGTCGCGATCCACCTTAAGAGATCGTCGTCCAAGGTGGACGCCGACCTCCGGGCGGCGTTTTATACAACTTTTTAATTTCCTTAGCGCAAATTTCATCAAATAACCGCAACAACCAAGGAGAATCCAACCATGCCCGCCAAGAAAACTGTCCGGAAGACCGCGAAAAAAATCAAAAACAAGAAATACGTGTATCTGTTCGGACCCGGGCGCAAGAACACAGAAGGCAACGCCGGCATGAAGAACCTGCTGGGCGGCAAGGGCGCCAACCTGGCGGAAATGTGCCTGCTTGGTTTGCCGGTGCCCGCCGGTTTTGCCATCAGCACCGAATGTTGTGTGGATTTCTTCAAGAACAAATCAAAATTCCCCGCCAGCCTGAAGAAGGAAGTCGAAGCGGCATTGACCAAGACGGAAGTGCTCATGGGTATGAAGTTCGGCGATCCTGCCAATCCACTGCTGGTATCCTGCCGCTCCGGCGCGCGCAAGTCCATGCCCGGCATGATGGAAACGGTTTTGAACGTGGGGCTTTGTTCGAAAACCATTCCCGGCCTGATTGCCAAAACACAAAATGAGCGGTTTGTCTATGACGCCTACCGGCGGCTGATCATGATGTATTCCGATGTCGTCATGGAAAAAGCCGAAGGCCTCGAACCGGCCGAAGGCCAGGGCATCCGCAAGCAGTTGGACGAAATGCTCAATACGGTCAAGAAGCAGAAAGGCTACAAAACCGACACGGACCTGACCGCTGAAGATCTCAAGCACCTTGCCGAAGCCTTCAAGCAACGGGTCCAGCAGGTGCTTGGCCAACCATTCCCGGATGATCCGTGTGCGCAGTTGTGGGGCGGCATTGGCGCCGTATTCAAGAGCTGGCACGGCAAACGCGCCATTTCCTACCGGCGCATCGAGGGCATCCCTGACGAATGGGGCACCGCGGTTAACGTCCAGGCCATGGTCTTCGGCAACATGGGCAACACTTCCGCCACCGGCGTGGCTTTCAGCCGCAACCCCGCCACCGGCGAACACAAGTTTTACGGCGAATGGCTGGTTAACGCCCAGGGTGAGGACGTTGTGGCCGGCATCCGCACCCCCAGCCCGCTGAACGAAGCCACGAAAAACGAGCAGAACGCACACTTGGACTCGCTTGAAAAATCCATGCCGGTGCTCTATCGTGAGCTCGACGCCATCCAGAAGAAACTTGAGAAGCATTACCGCGACATGCAGGATATCGAGTTCACGATCCAGGATGGCACGCTCTATATGCTTCAATGCCGCGTGGGCAAACGCACTGGCACGGCGGCCTTGAATATGGCCATGGACATGGTGGCCGAAAAATTGATCTCTGCATCGGAAGCCGTCCTGCGGGTTGCGCCCGCCCAGTTGGATGAGCTCCTGCACCCAATCGTCAGTCCCGCGGCGGAAAAAAACGCCCAGGTGCTGGCCAAGGGATTGCCGGCCGGACCGGGCGGGGCGGTGGGGCAGATCGTGTTCACGGCCTCAGCCGCCGTGGAATGGGTCAAGACCGGGAAAAAAGTCATTCTCCTGCGCGAGGAAACTAACCCGGAAGACGTGGAAGGCATGCAGGCCGCCGTGGGCATTTTAACGGCACGCGGCGGCATGACCAGCCACGCGGCGCTTGTGGCGCGCGGCTGGGGCAAGTGTTGCATTGTCGGCGCCGCGGCTTTGCACGTTAACGCGGAAGCCCGGACCGTGACCGTCGCCGGCCAGACGTTCAAGGAAGGCGATTTCTTCACATTGAACGGGACCCGGGGGTACGTCTACGCCGGTCAGCTTTCAATGATTGACGCCTCGGAAAATCCGCGCTTCCAGCACTTCATGAAGATCGTGGACAAGTTCCGCACACTCGGCGTGCGCGCCAACGCCGATACACCCGCCGACGCCGGCATTGCCCGCGCTTTCGGGGCCGAAGGCATCGGGCTTTTCCGCACCGAGCACATGTTCTACGGCAAAGGCAGTGATCAGCCGCTCTTCCTGCTCCGCAAGATGATTCTGAGCAAGACAGCCGACGAACGCCGGAAAGCGCTCGCCGAGTTATTCCCGTTCGTGAAGGACTCGATCAAGGGCACGCTCTCGGCAATGGAAGGCCTGCCAGTCACCATCCGCCTGCTCGATCCGCCCCTGCACGAGTTTGTGCCGCAGAGCGAGGAAAAACAACGCGATCTGGCGGCGAGCCTCGGCATCAGCGTGGAGGAAATCCAGAAGCGCGGCGACCAACTGCATGAATCCAACCCGATGATGGGACACCGCGGGGTGCGGCTGGGGATTACCTATCCGGAAGTTACTGAAATGCAAGTGCGTGCCATTTTCGAGGCCGCGGCGGAACTCATCAAGGCCGGCAAGAAATGCAAGCCGGAAATCATGGTGCCGGTAACCTGTGACGTGCGCGAACTGCGCGACCAGAAGATGCTCTGCCTGAAGGTCTATGCCGAAGTGCTCGGCAAGATGAATCTCAAACGGATTCCGCACCTCTACGGCACAATGATCGAAATCCCGCGTGCATGTCTGACGGCCGACAAGATGGCCGAGGAAGCCGAGTTCTTCTCATTCGGCACGAATGACCTGACCCAGATGGGTTTCGGGTTCAGCCGTGACGATATCGGCGGCTTCATGCACGATTACATCGAGAAAAAAATCCTGCCGGCCGATCCTTTCCAGACCATTGACCAGGAAGGCATCGGGCAATTGGTGCAGATGGCCGTGCAGAAGGGCCGCAAAACGCGCAAGGACCTGAAAATCGGCATCTGCGGCGAGCAGGGCGGTGACCCGGCCTCGGTCGAGTTCTGTTTCAAGACCGGACTGACTTATGTGAGTTGCAGTCCGTTCCGCGTGCCGATTGCGCGGCTGGCGGCGGCCCAGTCGGCGCTCAACGCGAAAAGCAAAAAATAAGCGGCAATCAAAAATTCACGCCGGATCATACGCCCACACTATAGTTTTGCCATGAACTGGAACGCCCGATCCTGGAAGCCGGGCAGGACTTCGTGGCCAAAGTCGGGATAAAGGGCCATGGCCTTGGGCGAGCGGATCTTGTTGTAGACAGCAAACTGGGTAGAGGGCGGACAGACGGTATCCATGAGCCCCGTGCCCATCAGCACACGGGCCTGGATACGCGGCGCCAAATGCTGAATATCAATATAGCCCAACCGCTTGAACACGTCCGCCTCTCGTTCATGCCGGGGATCGAACTGGCGGAAAAAAGTTTTCAGCTCCTCGTAGGCATCCTTGGCCAAGTCCATTTCCCAGACTCGCTTGTAGTCGCTGAGGAATGGAACCATCGGGACGGCGCGGCGAATGCGCGGCTCCAGCGCAACACATGCTAACGTCAGCCCACCGCCCTGCGAACCACCCATGGCTCCGACACGACGGGCATCCACTTCAGGGAAGTCCATGACAATCCGCGCCAGTTGGGCCGTGTCCAGGAATATGTGGCGGAACAGCAGTTGATCGGGGGAATCGTTCAGCCCGCGGATAATATGGCCCCGATACGTGGTTCCCTTGATACCACCGGTATCCTCGGACGTGCCGCCCTGGCCGCGGCAATCCAAGGCCGCCACGGAAAAACCCAGGGCGGCATAATTCAGTTTGTCGCACCAGTCGCCGGCGTTTCCGGTATAACCGTGAAACTGCAGAACCGCCGGATGCGGTTTCGAACAATTCCTGGGCCGGATATACTTGGCATGGATCCGCGCCTTGCGCACACCGGTCCAATAAAGATCAAAACAATCCGCGATCGGCGTCTGAAAATCGCTTTTCACAAGTTCGAGTTGCGGGTCCACAGCGCGCATTTCTGTCAGGGCACGTTCCCAGTAGCGCTCAAAATCGGCCGGCTTCGGGTTGCGGCCACGGTAGCGTTTCAATTTCGCCAAGGGCAGATCAATGAGCGGCATGACTTACTCCTTCCAATTTTTTTCACAACAAGCCCAAACAACTGTAAAGTATGTAATTATAAATAAAACGGATGACAAAGTAAAGCTCCCCGCAACACACATTTCGCCGGCCGGGAAGGACGCATTGCGCGTGAACTCCGCCCCATAACAGTTAGATTCGCGATCGTGGATTTAATTGTTACATGCCCGAATGACTATTAAAGGCGAAATTGCGCGCCGTTTGTCATTGACAAGCAACCTTCGGTTTAATTTAATGCCCTGCATTGCACCCAACCGGCAACCCGGAAAATTACGATGCATTCGATTCTTCACAGGGAACAGCTTTCCGACGACGTCGTGCTCATGCGGCTGGCCGCACCGCTGATCGCGGAAGAACGCAAGCCTGGTCAGTTCGTAATCGTCCAATTAGACAGCCAATACGGTGAGCGTATTCCGCTGACTATCGCCGACGCCGACCCGAAGGAAGGCTCAATCACCATCATTTTTCAGGTCGTCGGCCTGACCACCAAGCGTCTGGCCGCCTTGCAAAAGGGTAACACAATCGAAAACCTCGTCGGTCCATTAGGGCGGCCAACGCATATCGAGAAGTTCGGTACGGTCGTCTGTATCGGCGGGGGGATCGGCGTGGCGCCCCTGTGCCCGATTGTCCAGGGCATGCGGCGCGCCGGCAACAACGTTATCATCATCATGGGCGCACGCACTAAAAGTTTGCTGATTCTCGAGGAGCGCATGCGCCAATTTGCGGATGAACTGATCATCTGCACGGATGACGGCTCCTATGGGCGCAAGGCGCTCGTCACGGCGCCCCTGAAGGAATTGTGCGAACGGAGCCCAAAACCAAACCTGGCTGTGGCCATTGGGCCGCCCATCATGATGAAGTTCTGCGCGGAAACGACACGCCCCTACGGCATTGCCACGGTCGTGTCGCTCAATACGATTATGGTGGACGGCACGGGCATGTGCGGCGGGTGCCGGGTCACTGTCGGCGGCAAAACTCGTTTTGTTTGCGTGGATGGGCCGGAATTCGACGGACATCAGGTGGATTTTGACAACATGATGAAACGTCTGCGCGCTTACAAGCCACAGGAGGACGCGGCCTACGCGCAATGCCGGCTGGATGCGGAAATCGAGAAGTTAAATCAACCACAAAAAAGCATAAGTTAATTTCAAACCGTCCCTTTCTGTCATTCCCGCGAAGGCGGGAATCCGGAAAGTTTTTATTTGAATCTGGATTCCCATTTTCATGGGAATGACAAAAAAACGGATAGGATCCCGGAAACAAGTGAGCGTGCACCCCACCAAAAAAGAATTGACCGGTCAGGCGCGTTGTAAACTTGATGAGTTTGCCAAACTGTCCGAACCGCTCAAACCCAAAGACCGCCTGAAGATTCCCGCGCAGTCAATGCCGGCGCAGGATCCCGCTGTGCGCCGCGGCAACATCGAGGAAGTGGCCCTGGGCTATTCGCCCGAGCAGGCGCGCCTGGAAGCCCTGCGGTGTTTGCAATGCAAGAACGCGCCTTGTATCGAGGGTTGTCCGGTGCGGATTGATATCCCCGCCTTTGTGCGCGCAATGGCCGAAGGCCATGTCAAGCAAGCCATTGATATCATCAAGCTCAACAGCCTGCTCCCATCGGTCTGCGGGCGCGTATGCCCGCAGGAAGTGCAATGCCAGGCGCCTTGCACTGTGGGCCGCACGCTCAAGGACGTCGGCCAGGCCGTATCAATTGGACGACTGGAGCGTTTCGCGGCCGACTGGGAGCGCGCACAGGGTGCCCCGGACATTCCGCCGGTCAAGCCGCCCACGGGCAAGAAAGTGGCCGTGATCGGGAGCGGTCCGGCCGGCATCACCGTGGCCGCCGACGTGCGGCGCGAAGGTCATGCAGTCACCTTGTTCGAGGCCTTTCACAAGACCGGCGGCGTCATGGTATACGGCATCCCCGAGTTTCGCTTGCCGAAGAGCATTGTTCAGGAGGAAATTGACACGTTGATCGCTATGGGGGTTCGGGTTGTCACCAATTTCGTGGTCGGCCGCACGCGCGCGCTCCGGGATTTGCTGGACAAGGATGGGTTTGACGCTGTTTTCATCGGCACCGGCGCGGGCCTGCCGAAATTCATGAATATCGAGGGTGAAAACCTGGTGGGCGTGTTTTCGGCCAACGAATACCTGACCCGCGCCAACCTGATGCGGGCCTATGATTTTGGACACGCCCAGACACCCATCTTCCGGTCGCACAAAGTGGCCGTTTTGGGCGGCGGAAACGTCGCCATGGACTCGGCGCGCATGGCCCTGCGCCTGGGCGCAGAAGAGGTGCATCTGGTCTATCGGCGCACGGAAGTGGAAATGCCCGCGCGGGTGGAGGAAGTGGAACACGCCAAGGAGGAGGGAATCATGTTCCATTTGCTCCAGAACGCCAAGCGTATCCTGGGCAACGACCAGGGTTGTGTCACCGGTATGGAATGCCTTAAATACCAGTTGGGCGAACCGGACGCCTCGGGTCGGCGACGGCCGGTGGAAATTCCCGGCAGTGAGTTTGTCATGCCGGTGGATACCGTAATCGTGGCCATCGGCAATGAATCCAATCCGCTGATCAAGCAGACCACCACCGGCCTTGAAACGGACAAATGGGGCCATATTATCGTGGACGCGGACGGGAAAACTTCGTTAGATCACGTTTATGCCGGGGGCGACATTGTGCTGGGCGCGGCCACGGTAATCCTGGCCATGGGCGAAGGCCGCCGCGCCGCGGCTTCCATCAATCGGCTGTTGGCGGAAAGATGAAGAAAATAATATTTTACCTCCTGCTTCGCACGGCTTGCTATACTTTTTAGCGTGGTTGTCATTCCCGACATGTCCGCCGCGGACTGATCGGGAATCCAGGGTCCCTGACCGAGTTCGGGCAGACAGAGTAAAACAAAATAATATCTGGATTCCCGCTTTCGCGGAAATGACAGAAAGAGAGCACGAAAGAGAAATAGTTTTAAAATTAATTCGTAATAATAAAGAAAGGAAAAACATCATGGCGAAAATTGCATTTATCGGCGCAGGCAGTTTCGGGTTCACGCGCGGATTGGTCAAAGACCTGCTCACGTTCCCGCGTCTGCAGGATGCCACGCTCGTACTCATGGATATTGACCGTGCACGCTTAAGTTACAGCCGGCAGGCCGTGGAACGGATCATCCGCGAAGGCCGCTACCCCGCCAAGGTCGTGGCCACAACGAACCGGCGCGAAGCCCTCGCAGGCGCCGACGCCGTCATCTGCACGATTCTGGCCGGCGACTTGAACGTGTGGCAATACGATATCACCATTCCAAAACAATTCGGTGTTGACACAAACATCGGCGATACGCGCAGTGTTTCCGGCGTGTTCCGGGCGTTGCGCACGATCCCGGTAATGCTCTCTATTTGCCGCGACATCGAACAGGTCTGCCCGCGCGCGATTTTGCTTAATTATACCAATCCCATGGCCATGCTGTGCCGGGCAATGCAGAGTCAAACCAGAGTCCAGGTCACCGGCCTGTGCCATAGCGTCCAGGGCACGGCCTATATGCTCGCCCGGTGGATCGGCGCGCCCGCCGATCAGGTGGACTACATATGCGCCGGGATCAACCACCAGGCCTGGTATCTGAAATTCGATTGGAAAGGACGCAACGCCTATCCATTAATCCGCCGGGCCATCCTGAAGAATCCCGAAATCCTGAATGAAGAGCAGGTGCGCAACGAAATGTTCCTGCACCTGGATTATTACGTAACCGAGTCAAGCGGCCACAATTCCGAATATTCCTGGTGGTTCCGCAAGCGCCCGGACCTGATCAAAAAATACTGCACGCGCGGCACCGGCTGGAACCCGGGGCACTATGCGTATATTCTGCATTATTACCGCAATCAGAAAGCCACCTGGAAAAAAGAAATAAATAAATGGCTGAACGACCCCAAGCCGCTGGACCTCACGCGCGGATGCGAGTATGCCGCCTCTATCATCAACGCCCGCATGGGCGGCGAAGTGTTCCAGTTCAACGGCAATGTGCCCAACACCGGGATCATCCCGAACCTGCCGAAAAACGCTTGCGTGGAAGTACCAGTTTTTACGGACCGCAAGGGATTTCACCCGGTTTTCGTCGGCGAGTTGCCGCCGCAACTGGCGGCCTTAAACAACGCCAGCATTGCCGTGGAGGAAATGGCCGTGGCCGCCGCCGTGACCGGCGACCCGCGCAAAGTGTTTCACGCGGTCGCCTACGACCCGCTCTCGGCGGCGGTGCTGTCCCTGGCCGAGATCAAGCGCATGGTCCAGGCCATGCTGAACAAGAACAAGGCCTATCTGCCGCAGTTCAAACAGCTGAGCATAGATTGATTGGGAAAATACCGCGGATTGTTAACGATAGAGTCGCAAAGGGAGAAATAAATCGTTAATAAAAACTTCGCGCCTTTGCGTCTTTGCGTTAAATGTCCGGTTTTGATGGCTGATTTGTTAATTACATAATGAAAGGACAGTTTATGCCTATCACCCCTTGCCGCCCGGCCTGGAAGGGAACCATGACCGCCCGCGAACGATTCAACCGGCAAATGCACTACCAGAGCGTGGACCGCTGTTTCAACATGGAATTCGGTTATTGGGAAGAAAACTTCCATCAGTGGCCGCTCTTCGTGGAAAACAACATCACGAATAACGAAGAGGCCGATATCTTCTTTAATTTTGATCCCATCCGGGTTACGGTCGGAACGATCGGGCTGAATCCCGGATTTCCGGAGGGTATCGTCTCAGAAACGGCCACGACCCGCATTCTGATGAACAGCGACGGACTGCTGGCTGAATCCCCAAAGAACGGGCACGACACGATCCCGCATTACATCAAAGCTTCCATCATTACCCCCGACGATTGGAAACGCTGTAAGGCCGAACGTCTGCGCCGGGACAATCCCGCCCGCAAGGTGGATATTGCCCAGCTCAAGCAATTGCACCCACCCACCCGGGATTATCCCCTGGGCATTTATTGCGGCTCCATGATTGGCGTAATTCGCAACATTCTCACCTTTGAGGGCCTGGCCTATGCCGTTTACGATTACCCGGAAATGGTCGAAGACATGGTTGAAACCTATTGCGTGCTCGTCGAGGATTATCTGGACCAGGTCCTGCCGCACATGGATTTCGATTACGCCTCGAACTGGGAGGATATCTGCTTTAAAAACGGACCTATCGTTTCCGTGGATTTCTTTAAAAACGTGGTCATGCCGCGCTATAAAAGGATAAGTAAAAAACTGCATGAGGCCGGCATCGACCTCTGGTATAGCGACTGCGACGGAGACGTGCGTCCGATTCTGCCCTATTTTCTGGAAGGCGGGATCAATTGCCTGTTTCCGTTTGAAGTCAACGGCTGTGCGCACCCGGCGGAACTGCTGAAGGAATACGGCAAGGAATTGCGTATCATGGGCGGCGTGGATAAGATCGAGCTGGGCAAGGGCCCGAAAGCCATTAAGGCGTATCTGAAGACGCTTGTGCCGCTGGTGGAGCGCGGCGGTTATATCCCTTTCTGCGATCACCGCTGTCCGCCTAACGTCAAACCGGAAGATTACCTCTATTACCTCGATCTCAAGGAAAAAATGTTCGGGTTGAAATAGGCCTTCGGCAACTTTGCCGTTCTATCGAACGGCCTCTACACCGA
This sequence comes from Verrucomicrobiota bacterium, assembly GCA_043814705.1. GTDB lineage: Bacteria > Verrucomicrobiota > Kiritimatiellia > JAAZAB01 > JAAZAB01 > VSJD01. Next base: position 50,109 of record JBDRJR010000123.1, read on the forward strand.
ACTGCCTGCCCGAGCTCGGCCAGGGGCGTAGCCGCGGTTCGGTACGTAGGCGGATCCGCCAATGGCGGAAAATTCCTATGCATTGAAATAGAAATCGGCGGCGGGAGTGGGCCGCCTTTCCTCGAAACGGGAGGGCTTTATGTTCCATCAAGCGTGGCAGTGGTATCAAGCCAGCGGATTGAGTCATGCCATGATCTCCATACCGGGTATGGAGGTGCTGATCTTGCTCATCGTGTTGACGATCTGCCTGCTGTTCCGCATCAACCGGACGGGACTGGTAACAGCCTATATCTTCACGTATCGCTGGGGACTGCTTTTCGGCGAGCAGTACTTTGCGGGAGATGCGCGGGTCTATCACGGTTTTCTTGCCGGCTACATTGTGTTTGGGATCCTGGTGTTGACGCTATCACTGGTAGCCATGATGATGGCTACGCGCTCCGGCGGTGACGACCGCTCCGGTCGGCAGGAATAGAGTATGGGGGTATCGGCGTAAAGGGGTATGGGAGTAAAGAGATCGCCGCACGCCACATTCCCATACGCCCTTACTCCCACACGCCCTTACTCCCATACTTTGCTGTGTGGGTTACTTCTGACGAACGAGGGCAAAAAAGCGGTCCTCATATTCCTCAAACAGACCGTAGCGGCGCAGTTTCAGCCCCAACGGTTTTACCAGTGCCGGATCGCGGCTGGCCATCAGGAAGTGGTTCTCGATATCGGCACGCACACCCTTGGGCACACCGTTGGCATCCTCCCATAGCCGATGGCGGTTAAGGTCCTGAACGTTGCGCGGGACGGATTGGCGAATGACATCCACCATGAATTTCAGCAGGCAGACGTCCCAGGGATCGTCCACGCCGAGAATGACGCCTGCCAGCGGATCCTTTTTCTCATGGGCGCTTTTTTTTACCTGGTCCAGGATTTCGGTCACATTGCCGGTGACCACCTGTTCGCTGATCTCGGTTTTTTGCACTTTGAATCCGTACTCCAGCACGCGCAGGTCCTTGGCGTGCTCCCGCAGCCATTCGATATACTGGCCGGCCTGCTCGCCGAACCCTTCCAGCATTTCACTGGCATAACAACTCGGCGTAATGATCTGCGGCTGACGCGACTGAATGGTTCCTTCCCGGACCCGGATACGGTTGACGGAATCCATCAACTCGCTCACCAGATGGTAATGCAGACGGGTGGCGCCGAACGTCTCCAGATAATTAGTCGGCATTACCACCACCTCGGTGTTGTTGACCGCATACCAGAAATTATGGGGTTTGATTTCCATATATTTTTATATTGTCACCCCCCTTACTTGCTGTCAAGACCGAAACACGCCCCAAAATCATCGCCTAAGGCGAGTTGTGTACGGGTCGATATTTGGCAAAAGCCCTTGTGGCAACGGCTCAGCCGGGCCTACTCCGCCGTAGTAGCCACGGCTACGAAGGCTGGAAGGCTTCGCTTTACCCAGAGATATCGATGGACTGTATAAGTTTTAAGGTAGGGCGAGGCATCCCTGCCGAGCCGTGGATTCAGGGCTTCACACGATAAACCACAGAAAAAAGCCCTATCTTAGGCGATGATTTGAGATGCCGCAACTGGAGGAGTTTATTTTAACGCTTGCACTCTGTCGCGACTTTTTGAAAATGTCCCCTTGTAACTCATTAGAAATGTCCCCATGACTGGTCCTAACCCGAAAGGGAAGGAGGCCAGATGGAGACGATTAAAATGAGCATAAGGGAACGCAAACGTATGACGTTAATGAG
>JBDRJR010000124.1:0-21748 GCA_043814705.1 Verrucomicrobiota bacterium
CGGAACCCTGCAGGGGAATCCGCAATGGGTAAACGGCTGGATCAACGGTGCGCTGAGTTTTAACGGCAGTAATTACGTGGATTGCGGCAGTAACAGCAGTCTCAAGGTCGAAGCGATTACCATGGCGGCCTGGGTCTATTCGCCGACGACGAATTTTTCCGGCCCGAATGAAATTGCCGGCGCCGAAGGGGCTTATGGTTTTAATATCACGGATAATTGTATAAAAATTCATATTAATACCCTCCATCAAGGGTGGCACTGGTGTCAGCATTCCGACGCCCTTACCTGGGATGGCTGGCATCACGTTGCGTTTACCTACGACGGGGTGAATACGGTGAAGTGCTACCGGGATGGCGTCTTGATATTTACGGATACAACCAGTTCGTCGGGACCACTTCAATGGGCCGCCTGGACCACGAAATTATACATCGGCCAGATCAACACCGGCAGCAGGATGTTCAATGGGCTGATTGACGAGGTCAAGATCCACAACTTCGCGCCCTGACAGCCGGGCTAATCAGGAATGAATGGCAAAGGGTAATGCGTCAGAACGTGTGAAAGAATTGATTTACAATCAGACCAATGATCTCGAAACAGGATAAAACCCGCCGGCTGTAAAAATGGCTATAAAAGCTATAAGAAAGCACATCATAGCAAGTTTATTTCCGGTATTGCCGATATGAAACGGGCTGATCATATACCTTTAAGCGGTTGCGGCCAGCGGTTGAACTCGCCAGCGCAGTCTAATCCACTGCTGGATGTTATAGGTCAAGCAAGCCCACATGGATTCCATGAGGACTTTCAGACTGCCACGCAGTCGAAACTGACGCAACCCAATCTTAGTTTTGATCCAGGCATTCGGAAACTCGGCCACCCCTCCGCGCTGTCGGTAGATGGCTTTTGCCTCGGGAGTCTGCATCTTCTGCACAAAAGCTGCGACCACCGGATGCTCGACAGCCCGCGTAATCGTGCGCCCCTAAGGGCGTGGGTCAGCCCCAGAAATAGGATTCCGTCGAAAAACCCCCTGTTTTTTGGGTGACGGTGACGAGCGGATTGCGGGTGACGGGCCGTCCGATATCCGGCTACATCATTGACTTTTCGCCGATCATCTAACGGGTGCGATCTATTCGTCCGGCTTCATCGCTTCTGTCCTCTCGAATGTATTTTTTTGCGCCAAGGGTTCCGCATTTGCGCTTCAAGCCGCCTTTTTCATCGTGTCGTGCTCACGTAGCCACGCCAGCAGGCGGATCCAGCGCTTGGCATTGATGGCCGCACCGAGCAAATAGTTGCGCCCGACCCATACCTTGACACCGCCGGAAGGCCGGCGGCTTTTACGCCACAAAATTAATCAAGGTGTCGGTTTGGGCTTGCCTTGCATAATATATTCCTATACGAGATAATGCCGTCTGAGGGCATTTACGCGGAATGGAATAAATCCCTGGTTTCAGATTTATTTTGCTTGCCACGTCATGGCCGGCGTTGTATTGTATTTCGCGTAAATTGCTTTAGACGCAATTATCGAGAAACACCATGAAGTCGGGCGACATCAAGTTGGGGCGGCTGGAAGCGCAGTTCTTTGCCTATACGCAGTTCAAGCGGAAAACGCTGGTGCGGCTGGGCGAGATCGCTACCGCCTTGGGCATTACGGCCAAACAGGAACGGGAATTGTTGAGCCGGCTGGCGCGTAACCAATGGATTTCCCGTATCTGGCGCGGGCTGTATGCCGTGCCTGAACGTTTGCCGTCCGGCGGCATCTGGAGCCCGGGCGCTTATCGGACGCTGGACCTGCTGATGCGGGAACTGAAGGGACGCTATCAGATCACCGGGGCAACCGCATTCAACTTTCATGGCTTTGACGACCAGATGCCAAACTGGATCATCGCTTACAACAACCGCCTTTCCGGTTGCCGGGAAATCGGCGGAGCTAACTATCTCTTTATCAAGACGCCGGACAACCGTCTCGGTGGCACCTGCATCCTGCGCACCCCCGATGGCGTTCGGGCCGTTTACTCTTCCAAAGCACGGACGCTTATGGACGCGGTCTATGACTGGTCGCGTTTCAATGGAATTCCCCGGGCCTATCGGTGGATCGAATCAACCGTCAACAAGGATGCCGCACTAGCAGATGAGCTGGCGCGCGTAACACGGCGCTACGGAAATCAGGGCACATTACGCCGCATAGGTTTCATCCTGTCGCGGGCACAACCGGACGGGGAGGCTACGAGCAGTATTCTGAGGGCCATCTCCAATGGGAAGTCCTTGATTCCGCTCATTCCCGCCCGGCCCACGCGCGGCCGCAGCGACACCACATGGGGGATTATTGTGAATGATTGATCCCTTGCTCCAACTTCATTCGGATTCTCGCTTATTTCTGGAGATGGTTCGCACAACATCCGATCAATGTGGTTTTGATGCCCGTCTGGTGGAAAAAGATTACTATTGCAGTCTGGTTCTACAGACTCTCTGCGTGGGCGAAAGTCCGCTGGTGTTCAAAGGCGGCACGTGTATCAGTAAGGTATTTTTGTCATTCTATCGCTTGAGCGAGGACTTGGACTTCTGCATCCCGGGTTCGAATTCCAGGGCTATTCGCAGACGCGCGATCGTTCCGGTCAAGGACGCTGTCGCTGCTTTGCCGGATCGAATTGCGGGCGTGCGTATTCAGGAACCGCTGACTGGACATAATGAATCAACTCAGTATATCGCTACATTAGGATATGTGTCTGTCATCACGAGCGCGTTGGAGCCCATCAAGGTCGAGGTCGGTTTGCGGGAACCACTTATGCGACCATCCGAAAGCAGGTCCGTAAGGACTTTGCTCAAGGATCCTTTCTCAGGTCGGGACATTCTTGCTCCGTTCGCCATCAGTGTCATGAATGAACAGGAAGCCTGGGCAGAGAAAACGCGCGCTGCTTTGTGCCGTTTGGAGCCAGCTATCCGGGATTTCTTCGATTTGCATTTTGCTTCGACGAATCTCGGCATTGATCTTGAATCACCCGATTTTCTCAATCTGGTGCGCAGGAAACTCGCTGTGCCCGGCAATGGTCCTATCGTGCTATCCCCAGAACGTCATGCCGAGTTGGATCGCCAGATTGAAGGCCAGTTGCAGCCTGTGTTGCGCTCGCGCGATTTTGAGCGGTTCAATCTGGCGCGAGTCTGGGATAAATTGGTTGCTCTGGTGAAAAACCTGAAGGAGGTATGACCGGAGGGCACGGGGTCCACGGAGGCACGGGGGCGCGGGATCAGCCCCAGAAATAGGACTTAACATCAGTGCGCCTCCCTTGTTCTTTGCGGCTTACTCATGGATTGACGCAACATATCTATCCGTTCCGCGGCTCGATCCGGAAGTTACAGCACCGGTAGAGTCATTTAAACCGTCATGGTTGCCACTTCTGGCGCCTATCGCGCCCCGACCCATACCTTGCACCCCCGGAAGGCCGGGAGTTTTACGCATAATCTAATTTTGTCATGTCTAACCTAATTTTGTCATTGACTTTGCCGGTGCCGCGCGTTATGTATTCTATTAAGTCGCAATGAATCGGTATTGAAAGAGGGGATTATGACACAGCATGCCAGTTTGAAATCGGTTAATAAAATTATGGTCAAGCGTAATGTGCTGAAACGCTTTGAGCGGATTGACTTTCTCCGTGCGAATGGAAAATGGAAAGAGGGAGACCGCGGCCTTGGACTCCCCAAAACAAAACCGCAAGTCTGACAAACATCCGCCCGCCTGCAACGCTATGCGTAGCATTGCGGGCAGGCGCCTGCATAAATACCTGGCTTCCTGCGGGTTGGGTTCGCGGCGCGCCTGCGAAAGACTGATTGCCGCAGGACGTGTTTCTGTGGATGGCAGGGTTGTTCGTGAGCAAGGTGTTTGTATTGATCCGGCGTGCCAGGCGGTCAGCCTGGATCAGCGTCCGGTGGCGGTGCAAGCGAAAATTTTTCTGGTGCTGAACAAACCGCGTGGTTTTTTATGCACCGCGTGCGATCCGCAGCGGCGGCAAACTTTTTTATCCTTATTGCCGCCCATGCAAAAGCGTGTATTCACGGTGGGGCGACTTGATTATGACAGTGAAGGCCTTTTGTTGGTGACCAATGATGGCGATCTGGCCCATGCGCTCATGCATCCCCGTCATGGTGTGGAAAAAATCTACCGGGTCTGGACGACGGCACGCCTGACCCCCGAACAGGAACGACGTCTGCGCACCGGCATTACATCACATGGCGAGAAACTGCATCTGGAAGATGTTGTCCCGGTCGAAATTTGGCCCGCAAAGATCGTGTATCAAATCCGGCTGGTGGCAGGACGCAACCGGCACATTCGTCGCATGTTTGCGGCGCTTGGCCTTCCCATCCAGCGTCTTCAGCGCGTTGCCATCGGTCCGCTTACCCTCGATTGCCTGCGTCCAGGGGCGTGGCGATATTTGAAAGATGAGGAAGTTCGCGCCTTGCGGCAGTATAATGACTTGGCCCAGGCATCCAATCCTTGTTGATTCGTGTGTGGATATAGGCGTGATTTAATAGGGCGGAATAAAATCCATGCAGTTTTAACGTTATCCCGACGCACCTGCTTAACCAAACAGGTGAGGTCGGCTTTCGCCCGCAAACGATCTGGAGCGGGCGAAAGTGAATTTTGTGCATTTCGGCGCAAAATTCAGATTGAACCTATGGCGTTAATCACAACTATGCCAGTTTGGTGGAGAGGTCCGTTAGTCTCGACCTTTTAGAGTCGGGATGGCAAAGTTGCCGAAAGAACGTGCAATACAAACAGGAGGTGTGCGATGAAACGATGGATAGTGATTATGCTGACCTTAGCAGGCTTGAGTTTGAGCGGCGAAGCGCAGACCGCATCTTTAAACCGGGTTAAAGTGCTGAAAAATAACTGCAATCTGCGGGCCAAGGCGTTTGTTACCTCGGAGGTGGTTGGCCAGGTCTCGGCAAACGATATCCTGACGGCCAAAACATTGGATAAGGACTGGGTTGAGGTCGTGCCGCCGGACAGCGTAGATCTCTGGGTGCTGGGGGATTACGTTAAGGATGGTGTCATCAATTGCAGTCAGAAAGTGAATGTGCGTGCTGGCGCCGGCATCAATTTCAATATTGTTGGCCAACTGGACCAGGGCGACAAAGTCGAAGTACGCGGCACCCACGCCGAATGGATAAAAATTGCCCCACCGCCGGAGTGTTCCCTGTGGATTTCCAGGTCATTGGTAAGCGAGGTTCCACTAACGCATATTGAACCGGCCAAACTTGAACAGGCCAAAACGGAACCATTTCCCCCCCCTGCGCCTGTGGCGCCGCCGGAAGCCGGCAAACCCATTCAGCCGCCATCAAAGCCGGAACCGGAAATCAAGCCGCCAATTCCATCGCCGCAGCCTGCCCGTAATGCCGGGTCGAGTGTTGCAGACGGGCCGATTGCGCCCGTTATTCCGGCGCCGCTTTCGTCGGCGCCGGTAACGGTTGGTATGTTCACGCCGCCACCAGGACTTGATCTGGTTTCAACCACAGTGCAGGGACGATGGTGTGAGGTGGAGGGGCTTCTGCGTCCAAAAGACTTTTTCTTTCGGGCTCCGAGTGATTTTCGATTAGTGACGAATAAGGGCGAAAGGAAATTTGCAACCATCTGTTTTGTCAAAGGTAATAAAGCCCAATTAAAGGCGTTGATGTATCGGCATCTGGTCATTAGCGGCCGTGAATACTGGGTTAAGCGTCAGAAATATCCTGTCCTTGTCCCCGAGCGGATTGTGCTGAAATAATCAGGGATGCAGAGTGTCCGGGTGGTCCTAATCAGCGGTCTGGATCCGGTTTGTTATGCTGGCCATGTTTTTGAACATGCTTCGGCAAGATAAAGGATTCGGCCAAAGTCAGCATTAGGCGGAGTGGTATCAGCAATACTGAGAATGAAGTGGTCATACGGCTTGCCGTTTGCAATAACAGTTCTCACAAAATTACGGAAGTCCGTTTCCGGGCAGGAGTTGCTCAGCAAAATGACGGAAGGAATTCCACCCCAGATGGTTGTCCGTTTGCCGAAAAACTCGCGATATTCCCGAAAGGACACTTTGGTCATTGGTGCGGGACACACCGAATCCGCTATGTCAAATCTGCACGTCGCGAAGGCCGGCAGAAGTCCCTGATTTTCACCATCAGTATGTGTCAACAGATACTTCCCGGCCGCGTGCATCCTGTCGGCGGTCTTATTCAACCAGGGTGCCATCTGCTCCTCAAAGAAAGGCCGATAGGTTATAATCTCATCATAGTTGGCTCCGAACAGGACCACTTCGGCGGGGGTCTGTAATACGCTGGTGATAATTTGTTCATATAACTCTGCCAGCGGCTCGGCGCACATGGCCGGAAGGGAGGGCTCGTCGTAAATATCCAAACAGAACTCCTCATACTTGCGCAGGTCACGCATAATGTGGTGCATGGGACCGCAGGCCAATGATAAAAAAGCAACAGCGACCCCAGCCTTGCCCACACGTTCATAATATGCCCGGAACTTTTCAGGCGCCGGACGAATCCGGACTCTTGCGAGAATATCCGCCAGACAGGCATAGTCGTTTCTTTGTTTAACGGCCGGCTCAAGAATATCGGGAATCGAATTGCCGGAGTCGAATAATTCGCGGCCGAATCGGCATCGGGTTGTTAAGTTCCCCTTGGCGCTGTGATATATGACCTTCAGTTCATTTGCGGACAACTGCACATCAAAATCAACCGCGCTGAAATCCACGGTGAACGGAAAGTCCGGGTTGTTGTAGAATCCAAGCGCACGGTGATAAATGTCATCTACAGGTGCCGATCGGATAAAGTCCGGAACAACGGAATGCAACCCGGCGCCGAGCATTAAAGATATCTCGCGCAATGACAAATTCTCGTATCCACGCGGCAAAGTGCCAAGGGTTTTATTGCGGTTGTACCAGATATCGAGTCGCGGCACGAACAGCAAGCCGTCCGGCAAATCGCCTTTAATCACGGCCAGGATCCTGCTTCGGTTATCAGGCGTGCTTTGCATTATTGCCTTTCAGCATAAAGGCGAGTCTGGTAGCGCGGCCATGATGCGTTCGCGGCGGCGTCTTTGGCCATCGAGTTCTTTGGCCATCGTGGCGATCAGCTTAAGATTCTTGCAGGGGGCATCTAGGGGCACGGCGCATTCGGGTCCGATAATGTCAATGCCATTGCGCAGTTTTTCCGCTATATCTTGTGCGATCGTTTCGGGCGTGCCGTTGCGCACCACGTTGATATTGCTCGTGCCGCCCATGAGGGCGAGTTTTTCGCCCGCAAGCCTGCGGGCATCCTCAGCGGGAACTTTCGAATCAAAATGGAAGCACTCGATTCCGGCCGCGCGAATGTATTTTAAACGGTCCGAAGTGTCACCGCAGATGTGCAGAATCAGCGGGCAATGGATGCGCTCATGCAGTTCCTGATGCATGGCGGCGAGAAAATCCCGGTAAGCATCCGGAGAACACAGATCGCGTGTGCAGTGGTCGGCGAGGGTCAAGGCGTCCGCCCCGTGTTCGATCTGTGCCTTGGCAAATGACACTGTAACCTCGATAAGTTTACGCAAAACCCGCCGGACGCTGTCAGGTTGGAGCAGGGTGGACATCAGAAATTCCTGAACACCAAAAAAATGGTAAGCGAGCGTCCATGGTCCAAAGACCTTTCCAACAACCGCGACATCGTTGCCGATCTCTTTCCGAAGCAACGCCAATGCTTTCAGCGGCACGGCACAGCTGGGCTTCATCAAAAAATCTTTGGGTATACGAATGTCTTCGTCAATCGACGCGAAAACAGGCCGGCCGTCGGGCATTCGGCCGCTGTTGCCCCAGTCAACCTTGCATCCGAGCGCCGCGGATTCATGCCAGACACTGAAAAGGGGCATGACATTGTCAAAGCCAAGCACGGTATATGCCGCTGTGGCGAGTTTAACCATTTTTTCAACATTCAAGTGTGCCGCCGGGAACGAAGCGTTGGCGGCCTTCATCAAATCAGTGGTTACAACGGATGTTGCACTGCCGATGGCGACCCGTGGCGCGTGCGCGCGTTTGATTTTTGCGAGAAATATATCCCTGGCTTTCATGATTTTTTGGGCTGATCACGCGGGAAAATGAAAAGCGCGTCTAACCCGGCTTGTTTATTAAATTTTTTTCCAACCTTGCATAATGCGGCAACATGGCCGTGTAGATGTGATGCCTTGACCGGTCAGGCGCGGCGGCCGGTGTAAAAAACAACGCCGCTTTAACGGCCTTTTGAAACGGAACGAACTTTCGCGCGCGCGCGCAATGCCAGCCATGCCAGGCGCGATACGCGGCGCCCAGCGAAGCCGAGTTAGGCTGGCCGGATACATAAACTTTCGTCCCGAACACGTCCGCCATTATCTGCAATAAACTCTTGTTCACCGAAGCGCCGCCGGTGGCTATGATTTTTTGCGGCACGAGTCCAATATTGTTTGCATGGAGGCGCATGGAAAGATACTGCCCTTCCACCACGGCGCGCACGTTCTGTTCCGGTGTCCACCACCCGGGGCGCTCATCCGGGCCGAACCGGTAAATTCCCGGTTTGAGCACGGTCGGCGTGATTTCCGGTTCCTTGAAATAGAACCCGATCCGGCCGCCGTTACCCGCCGGCGTTCGGGCCAATGCAGTCCCAAATTTTTTCCATGATCCTTGTGCAAATTCATCGCGCACCGCTTCGCGCGTAAGCGATCCGTTCTTGTAACAGATGAGTGCCATGTAACCATGTGGGTTAATCGGGTTTCCGAAAATGTGACCCTCCGCGGCGGATGGTTTTGGGGCGGCCAGCGCGCCGAAAACCGTGTCGCTTGTGCCCAGGCTGATGGCAATGTCGCCGGAGCGTGCCAGGCCCAACGCGGCCAGGCTATTGGGATTGTCCCCTGAAAACGCAATGACTTGGGTTTGCGGCGCAAACCCGTAGCGTTGAACAAAATAGCGGCTCAGGCGGCCGATGACTTTATGGGATGGCACAATCGGTCCGAGCCTTTTTTCTAAGTCCGGTGCAGTGCAACGGAGTGCCGCCGGGGACCAGCGACGGGTGCGGATATTCATCAAATTCATGCCGGCGCCGTCGCCCGGTTCAATCGGCGCATAATCGCCAATCAACAGTGAAGCCGTGAACGAACTGACCAGCGCAATGTGGTCGGTCAGCGCGTATGCATCCGGATCTTGCCGGTAGATTTTGGCAATCTGATTGCCCGTGAAGCGTTCGTAGGACCGCGACCCCGTGAGTTTGGCCACAGCCTGTGCTCCGCCGAGGGCGGTGTCCCGCTCCCGGCATTGCCCGGCAGTGCTGGAATCCATCCAAACCGGCGCGGCGTTAATTGAAAACATATCCCGGAACTGATCCCGCAGGGTTCGCCGGATATCGAGCGCTTGCAGGCGTGTTCGCGCGCCCCGCCGCAGATAAACACTGCCGTGTTGTTGGCCGGAGCCGGAAATGGCGGCAACCCTGGCCAGCGGCAGGTTTTGCTTTTGCATGCGCGCCAATAGCAGGTCCAGGGCCGCTACCCACATGAGCGGCGGCGCCGTGACGGTGAGAGCATCAACATGACGATGGACGCCGCCCTCGGTCTTGAACTCCGGTAAGTCGGTGTCAAACGATACCACCGGTTCGGCCAGCACTTGACCAGCCATGTCAATCAAGGTGGCTTTGAGCCCCTGCGTGCTGAAATCCAGTCCCAGAAACAACGATGCGGCGAAAATATTACGGCGGATCAACAGATGTTGCGGCACAGCAAGAGTTCCTCCAAAAATAATTTAGGTTTAAAATACAGCCGTTGCATGAAATGTCAAAATGTTTTTATAGCATTATACGTTTTTCTTTGTTATGGTTTAATGCAAACAACTTAATTGGAGGCAAGACTATGATGATCGGCAAAAATATTCGTTTGGAACGTATTATTAACCGGAAGACGGGCAAGACCGTCATAGTGCCCATGGATCACGGTGTCACGGTGGGACCCATCCGTGGATTGATTGATATGAAAAAGGCCGTTGACAACGTTGTTAACGGCGGGGCCAATGCCATTATCGTGCACAAAGGCATTGTCCGGGCTGGGCACCGGCAGTCGGGCAAGGATATCGGGCTGATTATCCACTTGTCTGCCAGCACTACGATGTCTCCGGATCCTACCGGCAAAGTGTTGGTATGCACCGTGGAGGAGGCCCTCCAGATTGGTGCCGACGGTGTTTCCATCCATGTCAATCTTGGTGCGCCGTCCGATGACATAATGCTTGATCATTTTGGCCAGATCAGCGGCAAGTGCATGGCGTGGGGCATGCCCCTGGTGGCCATGATGTACACGCGCGGTGAAAAGATCAAGAGCGAGTATGACGTAACGCATGTCAAACACGCGGCGCGGGTTGGTGCGGAACTGGGCGCCGATATCGTGAAGGTAAATTACACCGGCAGTCCGCAATCCTTTGAGCAGGTTACAAGCGGGTGTCCGGTGCCGGTTGTAATTGCCGGCGGCGAAAAACTGGAGTCGGACGATGATATCCTGAATATGGTGGAAGGCGCTATCAAGGCCGGCGCCGCGGGCGTTTCCATCGGCCGTAACGTCTTTCAGCACGCCAATCCCACCCGGATGATTGCCGCAATTTCCATGGTGGTCAACGATGGTGTTGCCGCGCGCATGGCGGTCCGCGCGTTGAAGGGTAAACAATGAAACAAGTGTGGGTGCAGATTCAGCCTTGGGATAAGGCCTTAGCGATTGCGGCCATCGAAAGCGGGGCGGATGCGGTTGTGGTTGACCCCGGCGTGACGCCTAAGGTACAGGAGCTGGGCCGTATGCCAACCGTGGCCGAGGATGGCACGCTGGTCCTGGGCCGCGATGTGCGGCGCATGGACATTACATCCAAAGGTGATGAACAGAAATCCGCCGCGGTTTCACGCGATGTCATATTGTGGCTCCGGCTCAAGGATTGGACGATTATCCCATTGGAAAATCTGTTGGCCCAGCGCGGCGGATTGATGGCGGAGGTGCTTTCGGTCGAACAGTCCCGTACCATGTTAGGCATTCTGGAAAAAGGTGTGGATGGCGTAGTAATGGCCGGGCGCGATCCGGGTGAGATACGCAAGGTGGTCAACCTGGTTCACGGATTTTCGCCCGAAATTGAACTCGTTACCGCCATGGTGACGCGGGTTGAGCCCAGCGGCATGGGCGATCGCGTCTGCATTGATACCTGTTCGGCCATGACGATTGGGCAGGGGATGCTGGTAGGCAACACGAGCAGTGCCTTTTTCCTGGTGCACTCGGAAAGCCTCGAAAATCCCTATGTGGCGGCCAGGCCTTTTCGCGTAAATGCCAGCGCGGTGCATGCCTACCTTTTGCGGCCCGGCAACAAAACCGCGTATTTATCTGATCTGCGCACGGGTGATGATGTGCTGGTGGTGGATAGCCGGGGACATACCGGCGTGGCCCACATTGGGCGATGCAAGGTGGAAACGCGTCCAATGGTTCTTGTCTTTGCGGAAGTCGGCGGCCGTGAGCTTTCCATCTACCTGCAGAATGCCGAAACCATTAACCTGGTTACGCCGGAAGGAAAACCAGTGTCCGTCTCGCGGCTGAAACCGGGTGATCAGGTCCTGGTCCATCTTGAGGAGGGTGGCCGCCATTTCGGCATGAAGATCGAAGAAACGCTCGTGGAGCGGTGAAGCCGGCTGTGGACCGAAGGCTGTAGGCGGTGGACTTATGAAGTTTACAGCCTACAGTCCACAGCCTGCGGTCTATCTGCATCCAGCCGGCGCGCTTTTTTGAAAAAATCCTGCAAGATTATACGACATTCCTCTTCCAGCACGCCGCGCACGATTTCCCCGGAGTTCAATGTTCCCGCGTTCTGCGGATCGCTTGTCCCGAACACCACCCTGGGAATCCGGGCTAAAACAATGGCGCCCGCGCACATGGGACAGGGCTCTTTCGTGACGTAGAGGACGGTGCCCGTCAGCCGCCAGTCGCCGATGGCGCTCGCGGCCTGGGTAATGGCGATCATTTCGGCGTGGGCGGTCGGGTCCTTCAGCAGTTCCACCTGGTTATACGCGCGGCCGATGACGGTCTGTGCGCGAACCACGATTGCACCGACCGGCACCTCGCCGGCTTCAGCCGCCAGGGCCGCCTGCTGAAGGGCCTGCCGCATGAAAAACTCATCTTGACGAAAATCCGGCATGGGCTTAATTTACGGGGGCAGTAAGGTGAAAGGCAATCTTTTTTTTACTGGATGAATGCCACTATGCAAACCACTGAAAAATCGTTGAAGAGTGCGTTGGACCTGGCCATGGAACGCCTGGCCCGGCGCGATGGGGCGCCGGCCAGACTGACCTCTGCGCAGAAAGCCGCCTTGGCCGAGGTTGATCGCAAAACAAAGGCCAAGCTGGCGGAGCGGGAAATATTGGGGAGCGATTCCCTGGTTAAGGCGGGTGATGATCAGGAAAAAGCCGAGGTGATCAAGGCCTCACAACGCGCGGAAATTGAGAAAATCAAGGCGCGGGCGGAGGAAGAAAAAGAACGCATTCGGAAAGGAGCGGCATCATGAACATTGGTTGGCCGGAAATCTTATTGATTTTGCTGGTTGTCCTGTTGTTGTTCGGCGCCAAACGTCTGCCGGACTTGGCGCGTTCGCTGGGTAAAAGCCTGCGTGAATTTAAAAAAGGCCGCGCGGAAGGCGAGGCATCCGATGAAAAAAAACCGCCCGCCCCACCCACAGCTTAAGCCGGTTGGCGACGAAATCTTTACACCCGCGGGCTCTTGTAAAAAGATGGCGGTGCCAACGGCCTGGCAAGGTCTGGCGACCATGGGGTCTTTGGGGTTCACACTGGTGGGATGCACCTTTCTGGGGCTCTTTGCCGGTTACTACCTGGATCGCTGGCTGAAGACAAGCCCCTGGTTCACGATCCTGCTCCTGTTATTCGGCATTGCCGCCGGATTTCTCAATATTTTTGTTTCCGCAACCCGCTCCCGTCCCCCGCGCCGCCCGGAAGAGGATGCGCCGCAGATTGGCACGGATCGAAATGGATAATAAAACGCTACGCGCAGATTCTGCGGAAGACCAATTTTCAGGCATAGTTGACATTGGCGTTTAAGCGAATATTATGCAGGGCACGGTGTTATCCGTGCGGCAATAAATGCTGAAAATGAAAGTCTATATTCAATTTGACTTCGAAGGCGTGGCCGGTTTCGTAATCCGGGACAATCAGGACCGAAATATCCCCGTTGTTTTTGAGCGAACCCGCCGTTTAATGAAAATTGCAACGGCGGAAGTTTCCGCCGCCGCTGAAGGGGCATTTGCCGCGGGAGCGGACGAGGTCGTGGCCTGGGACTCGCATGGATCAGGCAATACCCTGCTTGTTGAAGAGCTTGCCGAAAAAGTCCAGTTGATTACGGGCGATACCGACAAAGGCCCATGGTTGCCGTTTTTTGAAGGGACTGATGCCGGTATATATATAGGCGGCCATGCAATGGCAGGGACGCCATTCGCGACGGTTCCACACACTCTTATGGAAGTAAACGGAAAAGCGTATGGTGAGGTCGGAATGTTTATCCTGGAATGCGGCTCCAAAAATGTGCCGGTTGTAATGGTCTCCGGCGATTCGGCCGTAAAAGATGAAGTCAGCGAACTTATCCCGCAAGCCGAATTTGTGGTAACCAAAATAGCCGCGGGCCCCACGCTGGTCAAAACCATAACTCCCGCGCTTTCATGTAAAATGATATTCGAGGCGGCAAAACGGGGCGTTGGTTCACGTAAAAATATTCTGCCGTTCAAATTGCCGCCGCCTTATAAATTTAAAATTCCGCCAAAAGACGGCAGTTCGGATTCGTATTTTACCAATCGGGACGACGATCTTCTGACTGCGTATAGAAATTACCTGAAAGATTGTTACGGTTACAGCCAGGGCTGGCCGGAATGGAACCTCAGGAAACCGGACAAGGCGATTAATTGTCTGTAAAAATGCCGATGACCTTTTGAGAGGCAATTGGAAGGCTATGATAATGACGGCAAAAGAAAGAGTGCATGGACTCTTTACGGGGAAAATGCCGGATAAGACGCCGATTTATTTTTCGGGCATAAGCTCACGGGTGGCATCGGCAATTCTGGGGCGCGCGGCTTATGTGGGCGGGGGAATCCAGCAGTATCGGGAAGTAAAAGCGCTCTGGGAAGGACCGGCCGCGCATGCCGAATTCCTGGCGCGTTCCGCAAAAGACGCCCTTGATCTGGCCGAAATTTTTGATTGTGACCTGGTCAGGGCGGGATATTGGCGGATGAACCGTAAGCCTGACGCTAAAATTGACGATGCGACTTACATGTTCAAGGAAAATACCCGCGCGATCATTATGCGGTTTGATCCTGAACAGGAACTTTTTTCTGTCATTAGCGGGCATACGGATCTGGCTTATGAAGACTTGAACGATTATGTCATTCGCGTCGAGCGCGAGGCAGAAGAATATCAAATGCTGCCGGACGAATGCGCGGATCTGCTTGCGGCCGACACCAGGTTCGCCGGAACCAGGGCGTTATACGGTCATGGGATCGGCATCAGTCTGCCATACGATATCGTCTGGCTTGAGGCAGTTCTGACCAGTCCGGAACTGGTTGAGCGCCTGTTTGAAGCGCAACTGCATATTGCGCTTAAACGTCTGGAGGGGTATGCCGCTTTCCCGGGAGAACTTAAATTGATGTTTGGCGGGGGCGATATTGCCAGTCAGCAGGGGACTTTTGTGTCCCCGGATATTTACAGGGAAATGTTTATAAATCGTTACCGTAAAATAACCGCGAAAGCCCATAGTCTCGGCATGTTTCATCTTTTTGCAAGCGACGGTAACATTTGGTCGGTGGCCGATGATTTATTCGGCAAAACTGCGGTGGATGGTTACTACGAGATAGATTTGCTGGCGGGCATGGAGCTGGCGGCGCTCAGACAGAAATATCCGGAATTGGTGTTGTTGGGCGGGATAGCTTCCAAGACTCTGCATATTGGGACAAAAGACGATATCCGTCGCGAAGCCGAATCTGCGTTGTCGGCGGCGAAACAATATGGACGCATTGTGGTTGGGGTGTCAAACCAGGTTGTTTGCAATACGCCCCCTGAAAACTTTATCTGCCTTATGGATTATTTGAGGGACCAAAGATAATTCGGTGGTTTTTAACGCTATGATCATCTCTGACAGATATTTTTTTATCAGGATCGAGCGCGATCGGCTGATTGTCCGGCGCAGGGATACCGGCAAAAGCTTGTGTTTGAAATGGCCGGCCGTTCGCTTGAGTCTCAATGGGCAGGTTCTCGCGCCGGCATGCGCCGATCAGGAACCGCGTATCAGCGGCAAGACGGTTTCCCAGCAGTTCACGGCCGGGCAGATGACATTTACGGTCAGCGTTGCCTTGACCAACCGGCTTTGGATCAAGAAATGCCTGAGTGTCCGTGCCAACCAAGCGCTGTCCACGCCCGATTTTGTGGAAATGGACCGCCAGGATTTGCCGTCTGACAATCTGTGCCTTTGCGGTTACAGGGCCACAACCCTTTCCGTATCCAAAAAAAGCGATGAGGAAGGTGTTGGTGGTATTAGCGGATGCGGTTATCCCTTGCTTGGACGCACACTGTTCCTTGGTTTGGAACATCCGGCGGCCTTTAATTTGGTCAAGCATCGTTCCGGCAAGGACCAGGTGCGGCTGAAACATTATCCGGTTTGGCAGGGCAACCAGCTGGAGGAAGTTGCGGAAGTGCTGGGCTGGGCGGATGATGCTCGCATGAATTTTGCCGACTATCTGGATACAATCCGACTTCCACCCCTTAAAAAACCATTTGTCTCCTTCTGCACCTTCTGGTCGGACCCGTATCTCGGCAAAAATGAATACGCAACTTCGCGGGATGCTTATCTGGCTTATATACAAGCCTTTAAGACGCTCGGGTTGATCCCCGATGTTTTCACGCTTGATGCCGGCTGGCTGGACCGCCGAACAATACTGGCGGCCAAGCAGGAAGTGGGACGCGATGATGGGTTGCGGCAGTTGAGCCGGATTGCCCTCCGCATGGGCGCTTCGCTCGGTTTGTGGGCAAGCCGTAATGGCCCCATGGCCTTTGATTCTAAGTTTCTGCGCTCGCGCGGGTTTGCCGTCGGCGGAGGTAACTCCGCCGCGTACTGCGGAAAAAACTATGCGGTGCTTATGGAGTCATCCTTGGTAGAAACCTTGTCGCAACGGTTTTGTGATCTTACCGGACGGGTCGGCGCGCGGCATTTTAAAATGGATTGGGACAACGAGTGTGCAACCAACCCGAAGTTTGCCCGTCGCTATCCGACCGTCAACCATGTGCGCCAGGCGAGTCTTAATGCTTATTTTGCAATTGCCCGGCGCATATTGAAAGCTAATCCGCGCGTTATAATTCGGGATGGATATTGGCCGTCGCCCTGGTGGCTTTCGTCCGGCCACCATCCTTTTTTATCCGATTCGGGCGACTCCGAATTTTCGTCGCTTCCTGCCAAAACCCAGCGGGATGCCGCCAGTACCCATCGGGACCTGATGTATTACAACCATCTGGTTCGGGACGGCGCGCCTTTGCCGTTAGACTGTTGGGATAACCATGAATTGCCAAGCGCCCCGCGCAATCCGTTTGCGGATACGCCGGAATCATGGACCAATGCGATCTGGCTTTCGTTTTTACGGGGCACAACTTATCTGACTTATACCTTGATGCCGGAAACGCTTGAACCCTGGCAGGTTGAAAGTCTCAAGTCTATCATGCGATTCTGCCGCGCCAATGCGGCGCATATTTACGGGACGCGCGGGCGAATGATCCTCGGGCACCCCGGCCACGGAGAAATCTATGGGTTCATACATCCGGGCCAAAAAGAATCATGGTGTGTTGTCCGCAACCCGAAACCTGTGCCGCAAACGTTCGGCCTGGATCTTATGCAAGGGTGTCCGCATTCAATTCGCCGCATTTTGCAATTTTATCCGCATAATGAAGCCTTTTGGCCGGGGCAGACCATCACCATGCTTGCGCATGAAGTCCGGATATTTATTCTTTGCTCAAAACCGGAGACATGGCAATTCGGTCATCCCCACATGATGAACGCCGACGACAATAAAATTGCGTATCATTTTCCCGCCACGCTGGCCGTGAACGCAAAAGTCCAACCGATGGTTCACCATCTTCACCGGTTTGCTGATTTGAAATGCCTGTCAATTAAGATGAAAAAAACAGCCGACAGTTTGCAAAGCGAGTGGTTTTTGGCAAGTCCCTATCGCATGCGGAATCTGGAGGCGCAATTATGCATTCGGAGTTGCGTTGCTCCGCGCGTAACCGCGTTTTGTTCCAGATATCAAGACGCGCATGGCGGCTATTCTCTGCCGGTTACGACCTTGGCGCCAGGACAACCGGGGTATGGCGAGCAACGCAATCTTGAATCGGTCTGCCGGTCTGATGAAACCTATTACGCCATCCGGGTTCCTTCATGCGGACGTTTCCTGCTATCCGTAACAATTCATGGCGGAAAATTTGACTTGGATAACATCTCCGCCTGGCTGGCGGGTTATGAGGCGCCTTCGCGCGCCGGTATTTACGCCCGGCCGCCGCGCCGGTTTGCAAAATGCATGCCCTATCCGCATCCGCTGGGATTTGGACGCGCATTGCGCTTGCCCATATTGGCTTAATAGTTACGTAAGTCGTTCACGTTAAAGCCCGAAGGGCGGATATTTCATGAATCCTGATGAAATATCCGGGTTAATACCTGATTAATGTTGTCGGATTCAAAATCAACCTGGTAACCGGTTTAAACTTCTGCGAAATAGCCGGCAAAGACGATTTTTAATTGTAGCCGGGGTCGGTGACCCCGGGATTTCCGACATCAGCGATGTCGGCTACAGAAATTCCTGTCATTTTGCAGAACTCTAAACCGGTTATTTAAGGAGACGCACGGGATGGCTATCGCGGACATAGTGGTCGGTCTTTTAATCGGCGCCGTGCTGGGCATTATCAATGCATTGGTATTGCGCTCCGGCGTGCGGTTTGCCGTTAAATGCCCTCAGCGCGCAAAGGCGACGCTGGTCATTATAGCCAGTTACGCGCTTCGTTACATTCTGATTGCCGTGGTTATCTATGTCATTTTGAAAAAAGGCAACATGACGATGGCCATTACGACCCTGGGTGTATTGGGACTGTTTACGATTCTATGGGCGTTGATTCAGCGCGGGCGGTGTTCGGCAGGGGAAAGGGGCTGATTTCGAGGGAAAATTTTGAATTGTTGGTGAAAATTACCGGCGGTTGATATGCACCACCTTTGCCGGCGGAAAGCCGTTAAAAGGAGTTGAGGAGGCGATGCTGTAGGCGCCGATGTTTTTGCTGTAGAGCAGGTCGCCGCGCTCAAGGTCACCGGGTAGTTCCTCGGACATCGAGATCACGTCCAGCGCGTCGCAGGTCGGACCGAAAACGGTGCAAATCCGGGTTGGACCCTTCTTGAATGCGTTCAAATGGTATTGGCAGTGATCGAAGATAATGCCGGAGAAAGTGTGGTAAACGCCGTCATTAACATAATAACACAGCTTGCCGTCGCGCTCGGCCTTGCCGATGATCTTCGATATGGCGGTCCCCGCCGTCGCCACCATGAACCGTCCCGGCTCGGCCAGGATCTGGACGTCTTTGGGGAAAAGCCGGTCAAGCTCGGCGTTGATTTTCCGGGCCAGTTCACGGAACGGTTTCACGGCGGCATCGTAAGGCGCCGGGAAACCGCCGCCGATATCCAGCAGGTTCATCTTGGTGTAGCCGCGGTCGCGCGCCTCCTTGAACACGTTGGCCGCCAGGTTGATGGCCTGCACAAAATTTTCAAAGTTGGTTGTCTGACTGCCGACGTGGAAGCTTAGTCCTTCAACAACCAGGCCGGCCTGGTCGGCCTCCAGGATGAGATTCACCGCTTCGCCCGAGGCCGCGCCGAACTTGGACGATAGTTCGACCATTGCGCCGGTATTGGCGACTTTAAGACGCAAGCAGAGCCCCGAGTGCGGGGCGTACTGCCTGATTTTCCTGATTTCCTCGGAGTTATCATAAGTTACCAGCGCCTTGTATTGATCGAGCGCCTGCAAAGTTTCGTTGGCCTTGATCGGGTTGGCGTAGATGATCTTGTCCCAAATCCAATCCTGGCGCTGTTTGGCGGGCAGGTGTTTGATGTATTTGTGCACGATCATGAACTCCGGCATCGAGGCCACGTCAAAGCTTGCGCCGGCATCGTAGAGCGTTTTCACAATTGTTGGATCCGGGTTGGCCTTGACCGCGTAGTAGGCCTGGACGCGCGGCAGATATTTTTTGAAGGCGGCATAATTCCGGCGCAGTTCGTCATGGTCCACCACGAACAGGGGCGTCCCGTGCTTCTGCGCCAATTGTTGCAACGTCTTTAAGGTCGGCATAATTTCCTCCGCGCAATTTTCAATTCAATTCGCAAAAATCATTTTCCGCATTACAAATCCGGCGATGAGTATTGCAGACTGCCGCGGTGTAGACAAGCGGCTTTTGCGTGTGCGCTGGTTGAACGCCACGGTGGTGTCTGCGCGCAAAGGCACGGAGATTTCCGTAATGTTGTTTTTACTTGCGTTCGGATAGGGCGCGAGTAAACTATTGCCTATTCGCAGGTGGTATCAGGCGCTACCGGCCCGAGCAGTTACATGAAATGTGCGGAGAAACATCATCTGTAAACCGCCAAGGAGCATCACAATGAACAGCCTGATTCGCCAAGGCGTCACTCATGCTTTGCCGGCGCGCTTCGCGGGACCGACAGCCGCGGCTGTCGGCAATAGTTGCAGGATCGGCCGCCGGATTCATTCCCGAACGGCGGATCATCTCGGCCGAACATTTTTGATTGCGGCAGTCTGGCTGGCCGGCGCCCTGACGGCTCCGGCCGACACGCATTATGTGTCGCTCTCCGGCACGAATGATTCCGCCGGCGGCTATACCAACTGGGCGGGCGCGGCCACTCAAATTCAATGGGCGGTGACTGCGGCCGTCAATGGCGACACCGTGCTCGTCAGTAACGGCACTTATTACCTGACTAACGAGATTATCGTAACGAACGCAATCACATTGCAAAGTGTGAATGGCCGCGACTACACGTTTATTGACGGCAATTACCCCGCCTATTCCAACCGATGCCTGTATTTGAGTGACACCAATACCGGCATAGCGATCGCGGATGGTTTTACAATATCGAATGGGTATAAGACGGGTTCGTCAGTCGGTGGTGTTCACATTTTTGGCGGATCATTGAAAAATTGCCGTATCCATAACAATTACGGCGCATCCGGCGGTGGTGTTTATATGAAAGTGGTTCTATGGGGGCGACCATTTTACTATGTGAAGCAAAATATTTTAAATTGCATTATTACCAGTAATCGGGGCCCGTCCTTTGGCGGCGCCTATATTGACGGCGGACAATATGGCGGCAACTGCGGCATAATGAGTAATTGTGTTATTTCATACAATACCGCCACCACGGCCGGATGTCCCGGCGGTTTGAATGCCCGGGCCAAGCCCGTGTATAATTCCGAAATTTCTTATAATACCGGGCCTGTTGGCGGTATTGTTTCTGGCTGGTACAGCACGATTGCGGAATGTAAAATTATCGGCAACAACGGGACTACCTGCGGCGGTGTCAATCTTACAGCGGAATACACCTGGGTTTTGCGAAATTGCCTGGTTTACGGCAACCGTGCCACAACCGGCGCGGGTGGAGCCGTGATTCGTTTGGGGACCGCTTATATAATCAACCAACTCTTGGAAAACTGCACAATTGTTTCCAATTTCACCGAATCTTCAACTAATGCCGGCGGAATCTATTTCTACGGCAACGGCACCCGCGCCGACGGTACAAATGATCGTGTCTCATGTCATAATTCAATTGTGTATTTCAATTCAGCCGGCGGGACATATAGCAATGTTTTCAACAACGGTTCCACTAATATTTTTATTCTGAATTGTTGCATTGGAATGACTAACGGGACATTGTGGCCGGCGACGAACATCAGTAATGTCATTTATGCCGATCCGTTATTGCTTGATCTGCCCGCGGGAAACTGCCGGTTAGGCTCCAAATCGCCCTGCATTAATGTCGGGCGGTACACAAACGCAACTTGGATGGCAACGGGCGTTGACCTTGACGACCGCATTCGCATCCGCTACGGGGTGGTGGACCTGGGGGCGTTCGAGTTTATCCGCAGTGGCGCTGTCTACGGGTTCCATTAGTCCGGCGCATTTTTTGTAATGCCGGTGATGGATGTGGCTGACGCCGTGAGGCGTCAGCCTGGATACCCCCTGATTTTCCGAGAACCACGCCCTTGCCCGGGCTTCGCCAGTGGTTACGCGACTATTTTTTGCGTTTGCCTGGGCCTCGCCTACGGCTGTAAAAGCGCACTCCTATCGCCGCACCAGTTACGGAAGGATTGTCAGGTCTGCGTCATGCTCCGGAAACATAGCCAAACAACCCGTCGCAGACGGGTGCTACACCACGAGCCAATTGTGTAGCACCGCTCTATGAGCGGCGCGCCTTGACCGAAAGATGACGAGCGCAATGCCGATCATCGAGCATGACACAGCCCTGGAAGGATTATAGGGCGGATTTTTCGCTCTCTGTCGCGACTTTTTGAAAATGTCCCCTTGTAACTCATTAGAAATGTCCCCATGACTGGTCCTAACCCGAAAGGGAAGGAGGCCAGATGGAGACGATTAAAATGAGCATAAGGGAACGCAAACGTATGACGTTAATGAG
>JBDRJR010000125.1:0-7477 GCA_043814705.1 Verrucomicrobiota bacterium
GACCGTGGACTGTTGGTCCAAACAAGCATAATGCGTATGGGCCAAACCGGAACTGTAAATTTGGTAATTGTCTAAAATATCACGCTTTTTCCGTTTGTTTTCCTACAGTCAACGGTCCACAGCCTTCAGCCCAAGCATCCCATGGGATGCTAATGTTTCGCATTATAAGATTGATTTGAAATCTGTTTTTTATCATACTTCAAAGCTTGAGGGGGGGGTGGATTTTTTCCGTGCTGACGGCAGTGGGTGGTCCCGGCTACATCCCTTTCCTGCCAACGTGGCAATAAGAATATTGAGTGATTCATTCACTCAATCACTCAATACAATTATGGCTTCGGAACTTACCTTGGTCCAATCGGTTGTGCTTGCCGCCGTGCAGGGCATCACTGAATTTTTGCCGGTCAGCAGTTCCGGACACCTTGTGCTTGCGCGCAAGTTGCTCGGCTGGTCCGATAATGGCGGGCTGGTCTTTGATACCATTTTGCACGCCGGCAGTTTGGCGGCCATCCTGCTTTATTTCCGGCGCACGTGGCGCGATATTTTTGCCGGGTATTTTAGTTTTCACAGTCCGGAGCGCGCCACTGATCGCCGGTTACCCTGGCTGTTGGTTCTGGCCACCTTGCCAATCGTGCTGGCCGGCCCCCTGCTCGAACCGTTTATAGCAAGCGAAGAAATGGCACGGAGCGGCATATCCGTGGGTCTCAGCATGATATCTACGGCCTTGCTGTTCCAACTTTGCGATTTGCGATTCCGCCCTTCCGGCAAACCGGTCGGCTTCCGGGCGGCTTTTCTGATCGGCCTCATGCAAATCGTGGCGCTCCTGCCCGGAGCATCCCGCTCGGGGTGGACCACCGCCGGCGGCATCCTGACGGGTCAATCACGCGAAAATGCCGTCCGCTTTGCCTTCCTCATGGCCATCCCGTCCATTGCCGGAGCCATCCTATTCCAAGGCCGGGACATCCTGCAGATGGGTCACACCCAGGTTGAACCGTTTCGGATATTGATCGCCTTCGCCGTCAGCTTTCTGGTCAGCCTGTTGTCCATTCATTTCTGCCTCTTTTATTTCCGCCGGCATTCGTTGCGCGGTTTCAGTATTTACCTGGCTGTTACCGGCCTGCTGGCGATCATGCTGTAGGTCGGCGGGAGTAGTAAATCAAGCCTTTGGCAACCGCTGGGCAACTGTTTTACCTCTCCTTGGGGGGAGGTCGATTCCGATCGGGTGAGGGGCCTGGACCTTGGAAAACGCTCCCTCACCCTGCCCTCTCCTCAGGGAGAGGGCATAAAATTTGCAATTCCCATCCATGAATGTCAAAATAGAGTTTTCATCCCCGATTTTGTCTTCGGATTCGCCGATTCAGCGGCTCGACGGTTCGACGGTTCAGGGTTTACCCAGCCTCCGCATCATTCCGACTGACTGGACCACTCCGCTGGATTTGGCGGCGGTTTTTGGCCGCCCGCCGCAACGGCTGGAAGTGGACCTCGGTTGCGGCAAGGGTAGATTTCTGCTGGCCCGTGCGGCCGCATACCCGCAGATATCGTTTTTAGGATTGGACCGCCAAACGCGGCGGCTGGCCAAAGTGGAGCGCAAAGCGCAACGCGCGCAACTGGCCAATATCCGCCTGCTCTATGCCGAGGCCGCTTACGCCGTCACGCATCTATTGCCGCGGGATTCGGTTGCCGCCTATTACATTTTCTTTCCTGATCCCTGGCCAAAACGCCGGCATCATCGGCGGCGGCTGTTTGACGCCGCCTTCCTGGATGCGCTCAATACCACCTTGATGCCCGGCGGCTGTATTCATCTTGCCACCGACCATCCGGCTTATTTTGAAAGCATCCGGCGCCTTTTGGCCGGGGATGCGCGGCTTACGGCAATGGAACCATTCGTGACCACGCCCGAGGAGCACACGGATTTCGAACTGATTTTCATACAGCAGAATAAGCCTATCGGCCGCTGTTCGTTTGCGAAAAAGGCGCGCGTTTTGGGCTGATTTTTTTTTATTTTTTAGTTGCTTTTCGGATAAGAATTCATATAATGCATAACTTATATGCGAAGGGAAAAAATAGTTATGCCCCGATCAAAAAAGGAAACTGATGCCCGGCGCCAGACTAAGCCGGCGCCTTCACCTGATCACGTTGCCAATGAAAAAATTGCGACGGAAAAAACCACTGCGCAAACGCACTCCGCCCCAACACCGTTTTCGGCACCATCCCAGGCGCCGTCCGGCTCCAATGTGACGGGCAAAAAAAAACAGGACGCAAAACCGGTCACGGAGGATCAATCCGCCGTTCCGGCCGCTTCCGAGGCGGACAAAGCCGCCGCTTCTAAAAATTACGATGCCACCACCATTACCGTGCTGGAAGGCATGGATGCCGTCCGCCTGCGGCCGGCCATGTATATCGGCGACACTTCCGTCCGCGGGTTGCACCACTGTGTTTTCGAGGTGGTGGATAACAGCGTGGATGAAGCCTTGGCCGGGTTTTGCACCGTAATCCAAGTCACATTAAATGCGGATGGTTCACTCGCGGTCAATGACAACGGCCGCGGCATCCCCGTGGACATGCACGCCACGGAACACAAGCCCGCCCTGGAAGTGGTCATGACGACACTGCACGCGGGCGGCAAGTTCGACCATCGCAGTTACAAAGTATCCGGCGGCCTGCACGGCGTCGGCGTTTCCTGCGTCAACGCGCTCAGCGAATGGATGGACGTGGAAGTGCGGCGCGAAGGTATTGTCTACCGCCAGAGCTATAAAAAAGGGGTCACGGCATCGCCCCTGGAAAAGATCGGCAAAACCAAGGGCACGGGCACCAAGGTCACTTTTTTCCCGGACAGCACGATATTTTCCGCCACCAAGTTCGAGTGGGACATCCTGGCCAACCGTTTGCGCGAGCTGGCCTTCCTGAACAGGGGCGTGGAAATCCGGCTGACGCAGGAGGATCCGGCCCGCGATGAAATCTTCCGTTTCAAGGGTGGCATCGTTGAATTTGTCCAGCACTTGAACCGTAACAAGAACCTGATCAATCCGAAAGTTATCTATTTTTCCAAGGAACGCGAAGGTCTGTTCGTGGAAATCGCCCTGCAATATACCGAGGCCTACACGGAGAATATCTGTTCCTACGTTAATAACATTAATACCATCGAGGGCGGCACGCATTTGAGCGGATTCCGCTCGGCACTCACCCGCACAATCAACAACTACGCCAAGGCCAACAAGCTGATCAAGGATGACAGCGAAACCATGAGCGGCGATGATGTCCGCGAGGGGTTGACCGCCGTGATCAGCGTGAAAATTCCCAATCCCCAGTTTGAGGGTCAGACCAAAACCAAGCTGGGCAATAGTGAAGCCCAGGGAATTGTCGAGTCCATCGTTAACGACGAGCTCGGATCGTTTTTTGAGGAAAATCCGCCGGTGGCCCGCCGCGTCGTTGAAAAAGGCCTGCTGGCCTCCCGCGCGCGGATTGCCGCCCGCAAGGCGCGGGATCTGACCCGCCGCAAGGGCGCTTTGGACAGCGCCTCGCTCCCCGGCAAGCTGGCTGACTGCTCCGAGCGCGACCCGGCCCTGTGCGAATTGTACCTGGTAGAGGGCGACAGCGCCGGCGGCTCGGCCAAGCAGGGCCGCAACCGTGAATTCCAGGCCATCCTGCCCCTGCGCGGCAAGGTGCTCAACGTCGAAAAGGCGCGCCTGGACAAGATCCTGAACAACAATGAAATCCGCACCATGATAACGGCCGTCGGCGCGGGGATCGGTACGGATGAATTCGACGTCACCAAGACCCGCTACCACAAAATCATCATCATGACCGATGCCGACGTGGATGGCGCCCATATCCGCACCCTGCTCCTGACTTTTTTCTACCGGCAGATGCCGCAGTTGTTTGAACAAGGATATATCTACCTGGCCCAGCCGCCGCTGTATAAAATCATCTGGAAAAAACGCGAGGAATACATTGATACCGACGCTCAATTGACCCGCCGCCTGCTTGAGTTAGGTTCCGAAGACATGACCCTGTCCGTGGTTCGGACCAAGAAAACATATGCCGGCAAAGATTTGCTGGCCATTTTGGAAATCCTGGCTGAACTGGAGCAATTGGCCCTGAACCTGGAGCGTAAAGGCATTAATTTTGAGGAATTTCTCCAATGCCGGCACCCCAAAACGGGGGCCTTCCCAAAATACCGCGTATCCGTCACAAACGGCAATGGCGGGTCCAACCATTATGCCTATACCGATGACGAACTGGCTAAACTGCGTGAATCATTGGAAAAAAATGCCGGGCATCAGCTGGAGATTTTTACCGAATACGAGCGCAATGGCGCCGAACCATCCGGCATCCGCTGGCTGGAAATTCATTCCGGTCCTCAGATTGCCCGGCTGGTGGATAGCCTGGAAAAGAAGGGGTTTGCCATGGGCGCAGGCGTTAAAACCGAAACAGAAGAGGCCTCCGCCCCGTACAAGTTGATCGCTGAGGATCAGGCCGGTATTCCCGTCCAATCCCTGCGCCAGTTGCTCGACACGGTGCGCACGGAAGGCCGCAAGGGCATCAGCAATATCCAGCGCTATAAGGGGCTGGGCGAAATGAACCCCACCCAGCTCTATGAAACCACCATGAATCCCGAAAAACGCAAGCTCCTCAAAGTCGTGCTGGAGGACGCCGTGGAAGCTGACCGTATTTTCACCCTGCTGATGGGCGACGAGGTGGAGCCCCGGCGGGAATTCATCCAGGATAACGCCTTGAACGTCCGCAATCTGGATATCTAACTGAATTGCGGATTTCGGATTTGTGATTTCTGATTGGAATCCGCAATCCGAAATTAGTTAAATCGGCAATCAAAAATCCAAAATCAGAAATATCTTATCATGTACACGCGCAACGAGATCATTCAGAACATAGACATCGAAGACGAGATGCAGCGCTCGTATATTGACTACTCGATGAGCGTGATCATCGGGCGCGCCCTGCCGGACGTGCGCGACGGGATGAAACCCGGCGCGCGCCGGATTCTTTTCGCCATGCGCCAGCTGGGATTGCTCCACAACCGCGCCTATAAAAAATCCGCCTACGTGGTCGGCGAAGTCCTGGGCAAATACCACCCCCACGGCGACACCGCCGTTTACGACACCCTCGTCCGCATGGCCCAGCCCTTTTCCTTGCGCTACCTGCTCGTGGATGGCCAGGGCAACTTCGGCAGTATTGACGGCGATAACGCCGCGGCTTACCGCTATACCGAAGCCCGGCTCCAGCAGCTCGCCGAGGAAATGCTTGCCGATATTGACAAGCGCACGGTCAAAATGGTCAAAAACTATAACGGCGAGCTGGATGAACCTTCGGTCCTGCCCGCGCGCCTGCCGAATCTCCTGCTGAACGGAAGCACCGGCATCGCCGTCGGCATGGCCACCAACATCCCGCCCCACAACCTCAACGAGGTGGTGGACGCCCTGGTAACGCTGGTGGACCGGCCGGAGGCGACCGTGGACGAGTTGATGAAACACGTCAAGGGGCCCGATTTTCCGACCGGCGGCATTATCTGCGGGCTGAAGCCCATCGAGGAAATGTATCGCACCGGCCGGGGCCAGATCCGCGTGCGCGGGCGCGCCGGCATCGAGGAAGGCAAGCAGGGCAAGGACTGTATCATTATCACCGAAATCCCGTATGTAGTCAACAAGGCCGCCTTGATTGAGAACATGGCCCGCTTGGTCCAGGAGAAAACGCTGGAAGGCATCGGTGATATCCGCGACGAATCCGACCGTAATGGCATCCGGGTCGTGATCGAACTCAAGCGCGGTGTCGTGCCCAAGGTGATTTTGAGCAACCTTTTCAAGCACACCCAGCTCCAGACAACTTTCGGCGCCATCCTGCTCGCCATCCACCATGGCCGGCCAAAGGTCATGAACCTGAAGGAGATCCTCCAGGCCTTCATTGAACACCGTTTTGAAGTTCTGACCCGGCGCATCCAGTTCGACCTGGAAAAAGCCGAGGCCCGCGCCCATATTCTCGAAGGCCTCAAGATCGCGCTTGATCATCTCGATCAAGTGGTCAAGATCATCCGCGCGGCCAAAAACCGGGACGAGGCCCGGGCGGAACTCATGCAACGCTTCGGCCTGTCGGAAATCCAGGCCAACGCCATCCTGGATATGCGCCTTTACCAGTTGACCGGCCTGGAGCGCGATAAGCTGGAAACGGAATACCTGGACCTGATCAAGCAGATTTCCTATCTTAAAGATCTGCTGGCCAACAAGAATAAAATCTATGGTATCCTGAAAGAGGACCTGTTGGAAATCAAAAAACTCTATGGCGATCCCCGGCGCAGTGACATTGTGCCCGACGAAGGCGAGGTGGCCATTGAGGATCTGATTGCCGACCAGGGATGCATTATCACGATCAGCCACGGCGGCTACATCAAGCGCGTGCCGGTTGGAACCTACAAGGCCCAGCGCCGCGGCGGCAAAGGCGTGGCCGGCATGGAAACCAAGGATGAGGATTACGTTGAGCACTTATTTGTGGCCAACACCCATGATTATATCCTGTTTTTCACTTCCGGCGGCCGAATGTATTGGGAAAAAGTGTATGAAATTCCGGAAGCCGGCAGGACGGCGCGCGGCAAGGCTATTGTCAATTTACTTCAGCTTAAAAGCGAAGAACAGATTGCCGCCATGGTGCGCGTGCGCGATTTCCCAAAAACCGAATTTCTGGTCATGGCCACGGAAAAAGGCGTTGTCAAGAAAACCAACCTGAGTGAATTCGGCAATCCGCGCCAGGCCGGCATCATTGCCGTCAATGTTGACGATGGCGACCGGCTGATCGCCGTCAAGCTGACCAATGGCCAGAACGACGTGATGCTGGCCACCCGCAACGGCATGAGCCTGCATTTCAGCGAATCACAATTGCGCGACCAGGGCCGCGCCACGCGGGGCGTCATCGGCATCCGCCTGGAGGAAACCGACAAGCTGGAGAGCCTTGAAATCGTGGATCCCAAGGCCACGTTCTTTGTCTGCACGGAAAACGGCTATGGCAAGCGGACGAGCTTCGAAGAATATCGCGGCCAGCGCCGCGGCGGCAAGGGCATCTACGTGATGCGCGCTTCGGAGCGCAATGGCCGGGTGGTCGGCGCCCACGCAGTCATGGAGAACGACGCCCTCATGCTGATCACAGCCAAGGGCAAAATGATCCGCATGAAAGTCAGTGATATCCGCGTCATCAGCCGCGTCACGCAAGGGGTCCGGCTGATTGCCCTGGACGAGGGTGACACACTGGTCTCGGCCACGACGGTGGAACCGGAGGATGAAGAGCCCGCCGACCTGGTGCCCGCGGATAAAGCAAGTGATCAGTAATCAGTAATCATTAGCATCCCATAGGATGCTTGGGCTGAGGGCTGTGGGCTATTGACTGTGGGAAAACCCCAATAAAACCGAGGGCTATTAAAAACCATTATCAAAACCGCAGTTCCGGTTTTTCCCATCTGTGTTTATTCTGTTCCGAC
>JBDRJR010000126.1:0-8151 GCA_043814705.1 Verrucomicrobiota bacterium
TCAGAATAGGGAACAAGCGAATGCCCGGAAAACGAGCAATAAGTCACCCGCCCTTGACGACAGGTCTTTGCGCCTTTCGATGACCGGTTGTTTCGCATTTCATTCTGGATTCTGGATTCTGACTACTGACTACCTGAGTAGTAACTTAATATGAACAATATTTCCCTTGTTCTGGTCGGCTTGAGTGCATACGGGACCGGTTACGCCCGCGAATTGATTGACCAGGGAAATGCTCATAATGCGCGGCTCGCGGGCATTGCCGATCCCTATGCCGAGAACAACCCCTATTGGCCTGTTTTGCGGGAGCATAAGATTCCGCGCTATGATACATTTGATGAATTCATAGCCAAGCAACAAGCCGATCTGGTGGTAATTGCTTCGCCTATCCACCTGCATTGCTCCCAGACTTGCACTGCCCTGCGCGCCGGCCTTCCCGTGCTTTGCGAAAAACCGGTTGCCGGAACCATTCAGGAGGTGCACCAAATGATCGCGGCGCGCGAAAAGTCCGGCAAGTTCACGGCCATCGGTTACAACTGGTCGTTCAGCAAAGAAATCCAGGCTCTGAAACATGATGTCATGGCCGGTCTGTTCGGCCGGCCGGTGCGTTTGAAAACGATTGTTTTATGGCGCCGCTCTCTGACCTATTTCAAGCGGAACAATTGGGCCGGCAAACTGCGCATGCCGGGCGGCGCATGGGTGCTTGACAGTCCCGTCAATAATGCCACCGCCCATTATCTGCATAACATGTTCTATATTCTCGGCTCCGCTCCGGACAAAAGCACCCTGCCGGCGGAGGTCGTGGCGGAGCTTTACCGCGCCAATGATATTGAAAATTACGACACAGCCGGCCTGCGGGCCAAAACCCATGACGACGTTGATATTATGTTTATCACTTCCCATGCGGTGGATCAAACTACGCCCATCAGATGCGAATTCGTTTTTGAACAGGCCAAAGTTGAATTTAAAGAGGGTTCCGGGTTGCGGGCCATCTTCAATAATGGACAAGTCAAGGAGTATGTCATTCCCGTTCATGATCAAGGGTTCAGCAAACTCTGGCAGTGTATTGACGCTGTCCGCAACGGCGGCAAGCCCGTGTGCGGATTGGAGGGGGCCATGGCCCAGACACTGTGCATGAACGGCGCCCAGGAATCCATGCCGGCGATTACATCCTTTCCGCCGGCAATGGTTCAACGCCGCCAAAATGAAAAAGGCGATGAATATGTCATGGCAACCGGCTTGGCTGAAACGCTTCAGACCTGTTATGCATCATGGAAATTACCGTCGGAATGTGAAAATCCCTGGGCTAAAGCAGGCCGCCGCGTTGACCTGCGCGCTTATGCGTGGTATCCGGGAGGTAAAAAACCATGAAAAAAATAACGGTTGGAATGATTGGAACATGGGGACACGGCGCCGGCGTGCTTGCAACCCTGAATCAAATCCCGGACGAAATTAAAATCGTCGGCCTGGCCAAGGTGTTGCCGGAAGATAATCCTCAGGAATTGCGGACGCGCTTGGAAATCGGCGACGACACGCCGGTTTATGAAAATGCCGGTCAGCTACTGGCAGACGTCCGCCCCCAGGTTGTCATTGTCAGCACCCGGCTTGATCAGATCGCCCCGGCGGCCATGGCGGCCGCCAAAGCCGGATGCCACTTGATCTGCGAGAAACCGCTGGCTCTGCGGCATGAAGATTTAGATGCCTTGTATGACGCTGTAAAGGTTGCCCATGTTCAATGTCTCGCCATTCTCGGCAATTGCGCTCATCCCGTGCTTCAGACAGCCCGTAAAGCCGTTCAAGACGGATTGATTGGCGACATTATTTTGTGCAATGCCCGTAAGTCTTACAAGTTCGGGACAGGCCGTCCGGGCTGGTTTGGCCAACGCGATCTTTATGGCGGCACAATTCCCTGGCTTGGCACGCATGGACTGGATTTCATTATGTCCGCCACCGGCCTGCACTTTACCTCAGTGGCGGCTATGCAGGGGAATCTGTCTCATCCTGAATATCCGGATTGCGAAGATCATTGCGTTCTCATTCTCGGCCTAACTAACGGCGGCCATGCCACGCTAAGTCTTGATTTTTTGCGCCCAAATGGCGCGCCGAGTCACGGAGACGACTGGTTGCGCATCGTGGGCCGTCGCGGCGTTATTGAAGCTTACCTGGCCCGCAATACCTGCACATTGATTACAGAAAACCAGCCGCTGGTTGAACGGCCGTTGCCTGAACCGATCGATTTCTTCGCCGATCTTGTGCGGAAACTGCGGGATAATCCCGGGGCGCTGTCGGAAACTACCGCCGGTGCCTTTCACCTGACGCATGCCTGTCTTTGCGCGCGGGATTCCGCTGACCTTCAACAGGTTGTTTCAATTCCATCCTGAAACCCCTATACCACGCCCTGGGCGAGCATGGCATTGGCGATTTTGCGGAAACCGGCGATATTGGCGCCCTTGACGTAGTTGATAAAATCATTTTCCCGCCCGTAATGCACGCACGACGCGTGAATGGCGCGCATGATTTCACCCAGGCGCTTGTCCACCTCTTCCTTGGGCCAACTAAGATGCATGGCGTTTTGCGACATTTCCAGCCCGGAAGTGGCCACGCCGCCGGCATTAGCCGCTTTGCCGGGACCGAACAGAATTTTGGCCTGTAAAAATACGTTCACCCCTTCGGGCTCGGTCGGCATGTTGGCCCCTTCGCAGACGCAGATACAGCCGTTTTTCACCAGCGTGCGGGCATCCGCCGCCGTGATTTCGTTCTGCGTGGCGGAGGGAAACGCCAGGTCGCATTTTACCGCCCAGGGCCGTTGATCGCTCAGGAACTTGGCCCCGGGGAATTTTGCGGCATATTCCTGAATCCGGCCGCGGCGTTCATTTTTCAATTCCATCACCCAGGCCAGCTTTTCCACGCCGATTCCGGCCTCATCCACGATCGTGCCGGCGGAATCGGAGAGCGTCAACACCTTGGCGCCCAGTTGAATAAGTTTTTCAACCGTATATTGCGCCACGTTGCCCGAGCCGGAGACCGCCGCTGTTTTACCCTCAAAAGTTTGTTTGCATAGCGCGAGCATATTCTGGGCAAAATAAACGGCGCCATAACCCGTCGCTTCCGACCGCATCAGTGAGCCGCCCCAATTGACACCCTTGCCGGTAAGCACGCCGGTGAATTCATTGCGCAGTTTCTTGTATTGTCCGAAGAGGTAGCCGATCTCGCGCCCGCCCACCCCGATGTCGCCGGCCGGCACGTCGGTGTTCGGACCGATATGGCGGAAGAGTTCGCTCATGAACGCCTGGCAGAACCGCATGACTTCCATATCGCTTTTGCCCTTGGGATCGAAATCGGACCCGCCCTTGCCCCCGCCCATGGGCAATGTGGTCAGGGCATTCTTGAAACACTGCTCGAACGCCAGGAATTTGAGGATGCTGAGCGTCACGGAGGCATGGAACCGCAGTCCGCCCTTATAGGGACCCAGGGCCGAATTCATCTCGATCCGGAACCCGCGGTTGACTTGGATCTCCCCGCGATCATCCACCCAGGGCACCCGGAAGATGATGATCCGCTCCGGCTCCACCAGCCGCTCGAGGACTTTTTCGCGGGCGTAGGCCGGCGTGCGCTCCACCAGCGGCAGAAGGCTTTCGGCAACTTCACGCACCGCCTGGTGAAATTCGCCTTCGCCCGGGTTGCGCGCCACAACCTGATCCATAAATGCTTCCACCGATTTGCTCATTGGATATGTCCTCCTGATGTTACTACTCAAGTAGTCAGTAGTCAGAATCCAGAATGAAATGCGAAACAACCGGTCATCGAAAGGCGCAAAGACCTGTCGTCAAGGGCGGGTGACTTATTGCTCGTTTTCCGGGCATTCGCTTGTTCCCTATTCTGACTTCTGACTTCTGACTTCTGAATACCTGAGTAGTTACCTCCTGATTAGTTTTTCGCCACGAATTAAACACGGAAAGGCAGACCGTGGCAAATATCTGTTACGTCATGTAGCCGCGGCGGTGACGCCGTGGTCAGAGGGAAGAATCCACGCCCTCACGGGCGCGGCTACAAACCGCTTTGCGCATCGGAACCTGATTCTCCAACTTACCCCTTCTGTTCCGGCGCGGCCGTTGCCGACGCCGCCGGAGGGACTTCACCGGTGCAGGGCGGCAAACCGGCTAATTTCTGGTAGAGATCCGCGCGAGCCGCCACAAGTTTATCGGCCATTTCCATGAGCCGCTTGGCGTTTTCCGGATGACTCTGCTGTAGCACACGGAACCGGTTTTCTTTCATCACGGATTCGCTGTATTTCTCAACCGGGAACTTGCTGTCCAGCGTCAGCGGGTTCTTGCCCTGCTTGGTCAGTTCCGGGTTATAGCGGTAGAGCGGGAAACGCCCCGATTGCACGGCTTCTTTCTGGGCCGTCAGGCCGTTGGTCATGTTGATGCCGTGCGCGATACAATGCGAATAGGCAATAATGATTGAAGGCCCCTCGTAGGCATCCGCCTCGGCAAAGGCGCGCACGGTCTGATTCGGATTGGCGCCCAGCGCAACGGCCGCCACATAGATATTGCCGTAGGTCATGCAGATCATGCCAAGATCCTTCTTCATCAGCGGCTTGCCCGCCATGGCAAACTTGGCCACCGCCCCCATGGGGGTGGACTTGGAAGCCTGGCCGCCCGTGTTGGAATACACTTCGGTATCCAGCACGAGGATATTTACATTGCGGCCTGAAGCCAAAACGTGATCAAGACCGCCGTAACCGATATCATACGCCCAGCCGTCACCGCCGAGGATCCAAACCGATTTCTTCACCAAGTAATCGGATACGGAAAGCATCTGCTTGGCCCATTCATTGTTCGCGCATTTTGCCAGCATGTCTTTCAGCTTTGCCACCCGCGCGCGCTGTTCCTCAATGCCGGCGGGCGTGGATTGGTCGGCTTGGCGCAGTTGGTCAAAGAGTCCGGCATCTGCCGGACTGCCGGCGCAGTCACAGCCTTTATCCATAAGCTCCAAGGCAACCTGGCAAAACTTGTCCACCCCCAGCCGCATCCCGTAGCCGAATTCGGCGTTGTCCTCAAACAGCGAGTTGGACCAGGCCGGCCCGCGTCCATCCTCGCGCGTCGTGTATGGCGTCGTCGGCAGGTTGCCGCCGTAGATGGATGAGCATCCCGTGGCATTGGCAATCAGGGCGCGGTCGCCAAAAAGCTGGGTGAGCAGTTTGACATAGGGCGTTTCACCGCAACCCGCGCAGGCGCCGGAAAACTCGAACATGGCGCGCACAAACTGACTGCCCTTGATTGTGGCGCGGTTGTAAAGCTTCGGGTCCATGTCCGGAATGTCCATAAAAAACTTGAAGTTCTGCGCTTCCGGCTGACGCAACGGCAGTTGGGGCGCCATCATGATCGCGCGGCGGCCGGTTTCCTGCTTCGTGGCCGCATCCCGCTCCCGGCCCGGGCAATTCTGCACGCATACGCCGCATCCGGTGCAGTCTTCCGGCGCGACCTGGACGGTAAATTTCAGGCCGGCATATTCCTTGCCCTTGGCTTCCGCCGCCTTGAATGTAGCCGGCGCATTGGCCAAGCGTTCTTGCCCATAGACCTTGATGCGGATGGCGGCATGCGGGCAGACCAGCGAGCACTGGCCGCACTGAATGCAAAGCGCCGTATCCCACTGCGGGATATCCGTGGCGATGTTGCGTTTCTCGAATTTGGTTGTGCCCGTCATCCAGGTGCCGTCAGCGGGCATGGCGCTGACCGGCAAAGTGTTGCCATTCCGGCTCATGATTTTGGCGGTTACGTTGCGCACAAACGCGGGCGCCTCCGGCGCAACCGCCGGCGGCATCTTGATCTTGCCGGCTGGGCGCGCGGGCATCTTGACTTCCCGCAGAGCGGCCATGGCCGAATCCACGGCCTTGAAATTCATTGCCACCACCTCGGCGCCCTTGCGGCCATAGGATTTTTCAATCGCCTTCTTGAGCGCGGCGATGGCTCGGTCCCCCGGCAGAACGCCGGAAATGCCGAAAAAGCAGGCTTGCATAATCGTGTTGATCCGCGCGCCCAATTTGAGTTCCTTGGCCAGCTTGATGGCGTCAATCACGTAAAACCTGATTTTCTTCTTGATGATCTGGCGCTCGATCTCATCCGGCATATGCATCCATACCTCTTCGGCGCTGTAAGGACTGTTCAACAGGAACACGGCGCCATCCTTGGCGTCCGCAAGCAGGTCGTATTTTTCGAGGAACGAAAAATTATGGCAGGCCACGAAATCGGCGCGCGTGCAGAAATACGGGCTTTGAATCGGCGTCGGCCCGAACCGCAGGTGCGAAACAGTGATCGCGCCGGCCTTCTTGGAGTCGTATTCAAAATAGCCCTGGGCGTAATTCTCGGTCTCGTCGCCGATGATCTTGATGGAGTTTTTGTTGGCGCCGACCGTGCCGTCGGAGCCCAAGCCGTAAAATTTGCATTCGATGCGGCCGGCATGTTCCACATGGAAGCGTTCGTCCACTTGCAGGCTGGTCTTTGTAACGTCATCGGTGATGCCGACGGTGAAGTGGTTGTTCCCCTTTTTGCCGGTAAGGTTATCAAACACCGCCTTGACCATGGCCGGGGTAAAATCCTTGGAGCCCAGACCGTAACGCCCGCCCCGCACGGTCGGATACCGGCGCGCGGCCATCCATTTTTCGCTCATGGCTTCCCCAATGGCCGTGCGCACATCCAAGTAGAGCGGCTCGCCAATGGCGCCCGGCTCCTTGGTGCGGTCCAGCGTGGCAATGGCCTTGACCGTCGGCGGCAGGGCCGCAATAAATGCGCGTGTATCGAACGGCCGGAACAGACGGATTTTTAACAATCCGACCTTCTTGCCCTGGGCCGCCAGCGCATTGACGGTTTCATGCGCGGTTTCCGCGCCTGAACCCATGATGATGATGACCTTCTCGGCATCCGGCGCGCCCACGTAATCGAAAAGCTTGTATTGCCGGCCGGTCAGCTTGGCGAATTTATCCATCTGCTTCTGCACAATGCCCGGAGCGGCCAAGTAATAAGGATTGACGGTTTCCCGGCCCTGGAAATAGACGTCCGGGTTCTGGGACGTGCCGCGGATAACGGGGTGGTCGGGCGAAAGCCCGCGCCGGCGATGCGCCAGCACAAGATCGTCGCTGATCATGGCGCGCATGACGTCGCGTTCAACTTCCTCGATTTTCTGAATCTCATGCGAGGTGCGAAACCCATCGAAAAAATGCAGAAACGGCACGCGCGTTTCCAGCGTGGCGGCGTGCGCAATGAGCGCCAGGTCCATGACTTCCTGGATGCTGTTGGAAGCGAGCAAAGCGAAGCCGGTTGAGCGCGCCGCCATGACGTCGGAATGGTCGCCGAAAATCGAGAGCGCCTGGCAGGCCAGCGAGCGCGCCGAAACATGAAAAACCGTGCTGGTCAGTTCGCCGGCGATCTTGAACATGTTGGGGAGCATCAGCAGGAGCCCCTGGGAAGCGGTAAAGGTGGTGGCCAGCGCGCCGGCGGTGAGGGCGCCATGCACCGCGCCGCTGGCGCCGCCTTCCGACTGCATTTCTACCACCTGCGGGACCGTGCCCCAGATGTTCTTCAGGCCGGCCGCGCTGAATTCGTCGGCCGATTCACCCATGTTGGACGAGGGTGTAATCGGGTAAATCGCGCAAATTTCACTGACGGCGTAGGCGACCGTAGCCGCCGCCGTATTTCCATCCATCATTTCCCTGGTAGCCATGGCAGATAATCTCCTTATTGTGCATTGCCGACGGAATCGAACGCTTGAGGATATCAGGAGGCTGAAAACCTCGTGTTTCACGGGCAAATGAAAATAGCGCGAATGATTCGGTAAATCAAGCAGATAAAAATAGCCGATGTAAGGCGTCAGATTCTCAGTTGTTGGGGTGCCGACCTCAACGCGGTCGGCTACCGTATGGCGTTTTGTAGCCGCGGGCGTCCTGCCCGTCGTAGCTATTCAAGCGTAGTCGGGTGACCGCGGTTCGTGGTGATGCCCTTATATACCTATTACCACCCCCAATAACCAAGGCGGGCTATGCCCGCAACCCAAAGATATTTTCACCACGAAACACACTAAACGACACGAAAGTTATTTTTGGGTAATGAAAAACAGAATCTAATTTTTATCCATTTCGTGTGTTCCGTGTATTTC
>JBDRJR010000127.1:0-12999 GCA_043814705.1 Verrucomicrobiota bacterium
AGCGTGAGTCCGGCAAGCGGGGTAAGCACGGGGAACCACCAGGCGACAACGGTAAGTTACACGACAGCGGGATTGCCGGCGGGAGTTTATCAGGCCACATTAAAAGTGGCGGGGGTGGATAATGCTACGGGCGAAGCAACGACCAACGGACCGCTGTATATGGGGTTAAATCTGACCGTCAAGGGCACAGCGGTCCCGAAAACGGACGTAACCAGTTTAAGTCAGACCCTGTTGGAAAACCTCGGCGGAACAAGCCAATTCTCGATTACGAACGAGGGCAGTTTGCCGCACGGGAGCATGAGTTATACGGTAACCCCGGATGTAAACTGGGTCACTGTAAGTCCTACCACGGGGGTCATAACGAACGAGGCGGCGTCAATCCTTGTCCAATGGGATACCGGTGTGTTGAGTCCGATGGTATATACGGGCAACCTGACGGTGAGTGCGGCAGGGACGGACCTGACGATTCCGTTAACGTTGACGGTGATGTCACGCACCCCCGTGAACTGGGAACTGCCATCGGTAGCGGGTATAATGTATGTCGGCCAGACGGTGGAAGCGAATGTGGGCCTGTGGACCAACCAGGCGCGGCTGACTTTCGGTTACCAATGGGAACGGGCCTCGAACAAGGCCGGCGACGATTGCGAGGTTTTGAGCGGGGCGGTGGCATCCAACTACGTGATAACGACGTCAGACCGCGGCAAATATCTGCGGGTAAACATAACGGCAACTGATCCGGATCCTTCCCCTAAGAGCTCCACGATGAATTCAGCCTGGGTGGACAGCGCCAAGGTCAAGGCTTTACGCGCTGATTTTAACGGGGACGGTATTACAGATCTGTGGTTTTACGATGAACTTAGCGGAACCTGGTACATAAGTTTTGGGGGCGCGAGCTCGGCCGAAGGAATTTTTCCCGGTGGGCCGGGCATGGTTGCAACACCCGGTGATTATGACGGGGACGGCAATGAGGACGTGGCGGTCTTTGAGCGGGCACATGGAATGTGGCACATTTTGTTCTTGTGGCGCTGTGAATACCTATATGGGAGTTTGTTTGGAGGAACGGCGGAAGAGGCCACGGCAACGCCCATGCCAGCGGATTATGACGGGGACGCGATCACGGATGTGGCATTTTATTGGATGGGGTATTGGGCCATCCTCTATTCAAGTCTGGGCTCGATCAGCGTGGTGGAACCGTTTGCAAACGCATGGGGCACACCGGTGACGGGTGATTGGGATGGAGATGGTATTGCGGAAATGGGAGTATATGATGACGGTGTCTGGACGCTTCGAATGGGGGACGGCAGCATTACGGAGCAGGAATTCGGCGGCGGATCGGGTGTATTACCGGCGCCGGCAGATTACGATGCGGATGGCGCCACGGATTTGGGAGTGTATGACGTCGGCGCCAACCAGTGGCGCTGGCGGGAGTCGCGGACGGGATTCGAGCAAAGCGTGAGTTTCGGATTGGGCGGCATTGTGCCGATACCGGGATATTATGATCACGATTGCTCGAACGACTGGGCGCAGGCGCATATATCGGCCGATAATGATTTTATCGTATGGGAAGTAAAACGGACAACGGAAACAAATTTCCCGTATCGCGGCCAGTCGCTCCAGCAGAGCACCAGTCGCTGGCGCGTGAGTTGGTAATCATTAAATCAGGTCCCGACGCAAAGCGGGCGCGGTTGCCCCGGAATGGATTGAATGTTACATGGCTTTGACTAATCCCCAAACAACTACATCTTCCAATCATATACCGCCTATTGACGCACGGCGCGTACTGAACGGCATCCAGCATCATCTCAAATACACCCGGTGCAAAAACTGGGGCTCAGCTACGGATTTTGACAAGTATCTCAGCCTGGCTTATGCCATCCGCGACCTGGCCGTGGACAAGATGATTGCCACCCAGGGCGCTTATCAGGCTCAGGATGTCAAACGGGTGTATTATCTGTCCATGGAATTCCTTATGGGGCGCCTGCTGGCGAACAACATCACCGCCCTGTGTGCGGGTGAAGCCAACGGACAGGCGCTCAAGGATCTGCATCTTGATTTCGAGATCCTGTGTCAAAGTGAAACGGACGCCGGTTTGGGCAACGGCGGTCTCGGCCGGCTGGCGGCCTGCTTCCTCGATTCCATGGCCACCTTGGAACTGCCGGCCTACGGCTACGGCTTGCGTTATGAACACGGCATGTTCCGCCAGGAACTGGAAAACGGCTGGCAACGCGAGCGGCCGGACGACTGGCTGAAATACGGCTATCCCTGGGAAATGATCCGCCCGGAATATACCATCCCCGTGCTGGTTTACGGCCGAGTCGAAACCGTGCGCGGTGCGCACGGCGCCGTTAATCCGGTCTGGGTGGACTGGCAGTTGTTTGAAGGTGTGCCTTACGACGTTCCTGTTATCGGCTATCAGGTTAACACCGTAAACTTTTTGCGCCTGTGGAGCTCGCGCGCCAGCGAGGGATTCCGGCTGGACGTGTTCAACCAGGGTGACTACGTGAACGCCACCCAGCAGAAGAACTGGGCGGAAGTGGTCACCAAGGTCCTCTACCCTTCCGACAACACCACGGCCGGCAAGACCCTGCGGCTTGTTCAGGAATATTTCCTGGTAACCTGCTCGATCCGCGATTTGATCCGGCGCTACCAGAAGAATCACCGCGACTGGCATGATTTCCCCCGCAAAAACGCCATCCAGTTAAATGACACGCATCCGGCCCTGGCCGTAACCGAGCTGATGCGATTTTTCCACGACGAGATCGGCCTGCCGTGGGATGCGGCCTGGGACCTCACCACGCGCAGTCTGGCCTATACCAATCATACGATCATGCCGGAAGCCTTGGAAAAATGGCCCGTGCCGCTGTTGGAAAAAGTTCTGCCCCGGCATTTGCAGATTATTTATGAAATCAACCGGCGTTTTCTCCAGCAGGTCGAGGTGCGCTATCCCAACGACATGGAACGCATGCGTTCCATGTCGCTCATCGAGGAAAGCGCGCCCAAGCAGGCGCGCATGGCCAACCTGGCAATCGTCGGCTGTCACTCGGTGAATGGCGTCTCGGCCTTGCACACGGACCTGCTCAAAAACAAAGTGTTCCCCGAATTCACCGCCATGTTTCCCGGCCGATTCAACAACAAGACCAACGGCATCACCCAACGCAGGTGGCTGTTGGTCTGTAATCCGCCGCTGGCGCGGCTGATCACGGATACGATCGGCGAAGCCTGGGTCAAAGACCTGGACGAACTCCAGCGCCTGGAACCTTTTGCCGATGACCCCGGTTTTCAAAAAGCCTTTCTCGAAGCCAAGCGGCACAACAAAATACGTTTAGCCAAAATTATTCGCAAGCTTACCGGTGAAACGGTGGACCCCGACACGCTGTTCGATGTACAGGTCAAGCGTCTGCATGAATACAAACGCCAGCTTTTAAACGCCCTGCACATTATCACGCTTTACCACCGGCTCAAGGCCGATTCCGGCCTTAACATGACGCCGCGCACTTTCCTTTTCGGCGCCAAGGCGGCGCCCAGTTATACGGCGGCCAAATACATCATCAAGCTGATTACCAGCTTAAGCGACCGGATCAACAACGATCCGGACGTCCGCGACCGCTTGAAAGTCGTATTTTTACCCGACTACGATGTTTCGCTGGCGGAGCGGATCATCCCCGCCGCGGACCTCTCCGAGCAGATTTCCACGGCCGGCATGGAGGCTTCCGGGACCGGCAACATGAAGTTGGCGCTCAACGGGGCTTTAACAATCGGCACGTGGGACGGAGCCAACATTGAGATTGCCCAGGCCGTGGGCCGTGAAAATATTTTTATTTTCGGGTACCGCACCCCGCAACTGGCCCGGCTTGCAAGCGTGTCCAATCCGCGCGAGTTTTATCAAACCGACCCGGAATTAAGGCAGGCGCTGGATGCCATCCGCGACAACCACTTTTCCACCGAGTCCCCCACCCTGTTTACCGATCTATATGCCGCCCTCATGGAGCGAGGCGACCATTATTTCCTGCTGGCCGATTATCGCCCCTATGTAAACGCGCAGGCAAAGGTCTCGGCCTTGTTCCATCACCGGCGCCGCTGGGCGCGCCGGGCCATTCTCAATGTGGCGCGCATGGGCCGGTTTTCCAGCGACCGCGCGATCCGCGAATACGCGCGCGATATCTGGCATATCAAACCACTCCCCATCCGCCTCGACCAAGCACAACAGACACCTTAAAACATAAAAAATGCTTGATACCAAGACGTTGTTCGTGCTACGAATAATTGAATGCAACTGCGGCTCCGAGGAACAGGGCAAATTTCCGTAGCCATCGGACGTTAGGCCGACATTCGCGCGCGCCTACCCGACCGTCCGCAACGCTGGCGCCCTGCCCGCAATGCTACGTCCGGCAGTCGCCGGATTGCAGATAGGCTGACTTTATGTTGCCTGCAAAAACAGACCGACTCAGGAGGTCACCATGAAAGTTATTAGATGGATCGCGATGCTGGGGATCTGTTGCCTGACGGTTCCGGTTTTCGGCGGTCCCGACCTCCCGGACTCGT
This sequence comes from Verrucomicrobiota bacterium, assembly GCA_043814705.1. Classification (GTDB taxonomy): domain Bacteria; phylum Verrucomicrobiota; class Kiritimatiellia; order JAAZAB01; family JAAZAB01; genus VSJD01. The sequence continues at coordinate 4,543 of JBDRJR010000127.1, forward strand.
CCGACAAGTCGGAGAGTAGTCCCGACCTCGCGGCGAGTCGGGAGGCGGGGGTCACCAACGTGACCGGTGTCACCAATATTACCGCGCCTGAACCGGCCGTTGCGGCTACACCGGTAGTTGCGGCTACGGTGGTTACGACCGAGACTAACGCAGAAGTCACGGCACCCGCGCCGCCCGACGTCAATGCGCCCATCGCCAATGACGGTTCCACCTTGTTGCACGAGGCGGCCAAATTCAACCGGCTGGATGAAGTCCAGCTTTTGTTGAAAAAGGGCGCCAACATCAACGCCGCCGACAACGTCGGCATTACGCCCTTGCATCTGGCCGCGTTGGCTGGACATACCGATCTAACCGCATTACTCATTGCTCACAAAGCCAATGTCAAGGCCAAGGATATTTTCGGACTGACGCCCCTGCACTGCGCCGCACAATATGGGCACGTTGGCGCGATCAACGTGTTGCTCACCAACGGCGCCGAGGTCGAATCAAAAACCTATACTCAAGGATTAACCCCGTTGCATTGGGCCGCCTTTTGGGGCCATATTGAAGGCATCAAATGTTTGCTGAATGCCGGCGCCGACATCAACGCCTGCGACAATACCGGCAATACGCCCTTAACCTGGGCCGAGGCTTACGGACAACATGACATGGCGCGCTTGCTGGCCCGTAAAGGCGGCAAAAGCCATAATCACGAAAAGCTTTACGGATTGAATGCCTCGTGGCATGTGGAGTGAAGATAGGCTGAGGACTGTAGGCTGTTGACTGTAGGAAAGCCGTTGAAAACTATTTCTTGGCATTCTGAGCAAAGCGAAGAATCTCGGAATTGACGAATCAACATTCAACAGAAAAACAACCATGCAGGTTCAAAAACCATGAACTATTTGACTCAGACAGCCTACAGCCCACAGTCTACAGCCTGATTCCCCCCCCCCCATGCTTGCCGATTATCATATTCATACGAAGCTTTGTAAACACGCTGAAGGCGAAGCCTCCGCATTTCGCGCGCGGGCCGTGGATCTAGGCCTGCCGGAAATTTGTTTTACCGATCATGTCCCCAATCCGGACGGCTATGACCCGGTCAACCGCATGCGCTTGGACCAGTTTCCATTGTATCAGACAATGATTGCGGACTTGGCGGACGAAAGCCAACCCGCCGTCGCCAAGGCTATGGCGGGCAAGCCCGTGGTCCTGTTCGGCATCGAAGCCGATTATTACGAAGGCTGTGAGCGCTTTCTCCGGGACTGGCTCCCGCGCCAGGAGTTTGACCTGGTGATTGGATCCGTGCATTACATAGACAATTGGGGTTTCGACAATCCCGATGAACGGCACGTGTGGGATTCCGTGGACATCACGAATACTTGGGCCACCTATTTTAACCTCATCGGCAAGCTGGCCGACAGCCGATTGGCCGACAGCCGATTGGCTGACAGCCGATTGGCTGACGTAGTTGGGCACCTGGATCTGCCGAAAAAATTCGGGCATCGGCCCTCCGACCGGGATTTGAAGGAAATGGCGCAACCCGCCCTGGATCGCGTGGCAGAAGCCGGTATGGCCATTGAAATCAATTCGTCCGGCCTGCGCCGGCCGGTCCATGAAATCTACCCTTCCGCCCTGCTTCTGGCGCTGGCCAGGGAACGGGACATTCCGATCTGTTTCGGCTCCGATGCGCATCGGCCGGATGAATTAGGCTGGCAGTTCGACGCCTCGCTGGCGCTGGCCCGCAGTGCAGGTTATACCCATGCCGTGCATTTCCGCCGCCGCCGCCCCCTGCCCTACGCCTTGCCGACCAATAAATAAACATGGTCAATGTGTAATGGTAAATGGTTGATGCAGACTGCTTGATCCAGAGTTTACCCGCTCCCGTCCGTTTTTTGCCACACGCCATGAGTGGCTGGCCATTCATGATTATCTTTCCATCGACCATCATCCATTTACCATCTACCATTTCCATCAACCATCTTACATTCCCGCTAATACATCAGCATGTCCCGCCACTTTTCGCCTGCAGGGCCCAGGCGCCACAGGCCTTTCCGACGAATGACCAGGCGACAACCATTGCGGCCGAGTACCGCCGGATCCACGCGTAAAACCGCACTTCGATGGAAGCCCCGCAACCGGCGTTCTGATTCCGCGGCATTACGACCCTTAAGCGGCAAACCATTCTCCGCAACCGCCATCCAAATATCGTCCCCTTGATGGAACGCGCCTTCCCAGAGGCACGGGTAGCGGTCAAAAAAGTCCGGCCGGCGCCGTGCGGCCAGCACGATCTCGAAGGCAATCGGCAAAGCGGCGATGTGCTTGAAAAAATTGAAATCCGGACATTGGCGCTGACGCTCAAACACCGCCAAGGGATCCACTCCCAACAAATTCCACCCGTTGAAATCACCGTGACCGTGCTTCAATTTCTGCGCGCGAAACCACTGGTCAAACCGCGCGTTCAGAATCAACCCGATTTCGAAATGGAGATGCGCACGGGTCTGGGGAATCGGCGGATTGGCCGTATAACCGATGATCCCCAGCACATCGCCCGCTTTTACGAATCGCTTCCGAATCGCATCGGGCGAAATAGACGCCAGATGCGCGTAAAGGGTGTAAACAATTCCGGAAGGACAAATATGGGTGATCACCAAATATTTGCCGTAATTCGAATTCCCGGCAATCGTGTTGACATAGGCCACCTTGCCATCGGCCACGGCATACACGGCATCCTGCGGGCGGCCGGCGGCATCCCATTGGCTGACGGCAATATCCACACCTTCATGAAAGGACGCCGCCAGGCTTTTGCCATAACTGGCGGTGCGCACCGAACCGAACAGCGCGGATTCGGGCCGGCCGGAAACCGTCGGCTGGAATACATCCGGGTCATTACGGTCAAGCACCTGGTCAGTTGGAAACACGAGATGCCGGAACGGATTGACCGCCGTCCGGCTATAGTCCACGGTCCACAGCTTACGGTCGGATTCGTCCGGCGCTTCCGATTCGGCGGCCGGCGCGCCCGGCTGTTTCGCGCGAAAACACTGATACAAAACCAGTCCCACAAAGGCACATTCAAGGATTACCAGCAGGGCTATAGTCCCATACCGACGGTTTTTATCGCCTAACTTCATGAGATAGGGATAATAGGTGCAATCGAAGAAGACACAAGTCCCATAATTTATCGAAAAAAAAACTTGCCGCGGTGTGCCGCGCGTGTATAAAGAATGACGTAACAAGGAGTCGGAATTCCGGAGTCAGCCTACCCGAGCTCGGCCAGGGAATTCAGAATGAGGAAAGTCATGCCAAGAGCCAAAATTCAAAATTCCTCTTCTGTCTTCTGGATGGCATACGCATGGATATTTCGTTCTGTATTCTGTCTTCTGACTACAAACGTCGTGTCTTTCAAGGAGACTGCATGAAACCTGAAGTGCTTGAGCGCTGGACCTGCGATAACGCGGCGGACTTATACGGTATCCGGAATTGGGGTAGCGGCTATTTTGATATCGCCGCCAGCGGCGATATTGTGGTCAAACCGTTCGGACCATCCAGCGAAACAAGCATCCGCATCATGGACCTTATTGCCGGACTCAAGGCGCGCGGGCTTAATATGCCGATCCTCCTGCGTTTTGCCGACATCCTTTCCTCGCGCATCAAACAGTTATACGAGCACTTCAATTCGGTTATCCGGGATTACGGTTACCAGGGCGTGTACCGCGGCGTGTATCCGATCAAGGTCAACCAGCAGAAGCAGGTCGTGGCTGAAATCATGGAATTTGGCCGGCCCCATCATCACGGACTGGAAGCCGGCAGTAAAGCGGAGTTGATGGCCGCCATCGCCTACACCGAAGACCCCGAAGCGCTCATCGTCTGCAATGGTTATAAGGACGAGGAATTCATTGATCTGGCGCTGTTCGCACTCAAAATGGGTCTGCAAACCATCCTCGTCCTGGAAAAACCGGACGAACTGACCATGATCCTGAACCGGGCCGCCCAGATGGGCGTCAAGCCCCGACTCGGCGTGCGGGTCAAGCTTTCCAGCCGTGCCGGCGGCCACTGGGATGGATCCGGCGGGGACCGCAGTATGTTCGGCGTCAACGCCACGCAAGCCATCGAAATTATTGATCGTCTGCGCAAGGAAACCATGTTGGATTGCCTGCAAATGTTGCACTACCATCTGGGTTCACAGGTTTCCAATATCCGCAATATCCGTTCGGCTCTGCGTGAGGCTTGCCGCCTTTACGTGGAAATGGCGCGTGAAGGTGCCGCCATGGGGCTGATCAACATCGGCGGCGGCCTGGCGGTGGATTATGACGGCTCACACACAAATTTCGCCAGCAGTCGCAATTATACCGAACAGGAATACGCCGCCGACGTCGTAGAAGCCATCATGAGCGCCGTCAAGGAATCCGGCATTCCTCATCCCACGATTATCAGCGAATCGGGGCGCGCCACGGTCGCGCACCATTCCGTGCTGATCTTTAACGTGCTCGATGTGAGCCGATTTGCGCCGCCGACCACGGCCGCGGCTGACGAAATGCCGGCGCATTATCACGAAATGCTGAATAACCTGAAGGACGTCCGCCAGGCGCTCTCCACCAAAAACCTCCAGGAGTGCTATCACGATGCCGTGTATTACCGCGACGAAATCCGTTCACTCTTCACGCATGGCCAGTTAAGTCTGCGGGAGAGGGCGGTCGCGGAAACACTGTTCTGGGATATCATTTGCCGAATCGCCGCCGAAAGCAAAGAACGTAAATATGTGCCCGAAGAACTGCAGGGCCTGGAAGTAGCGCTGGCCGATCTCTATTACTGCAATTTCAGCGTGTTCCAGTCGTTGCCCGATTCCTGGGCAATTGACCAACTATTTCCGATCATGCCGATTCACCGCCTGCAGGAAATGCCGACGCGCCAGGCCACCCTGGCCGACATCACCTGCGACTCCGACGGCAAGATTGACCGCTTCATTGACCTGCACGACGTGAAGAACACCCTCCCGCTACACGAATTACGCGGCGAAGATTATTATCTCGGCGCGTTTATGGTGGGCGCCTACCAGGAAACTTTGGGCGACCTGCACAACCTGCTCGGCGATACGAACGTTTTGCACGTCCGTATGGGCAAGGACGGCACGGTGGAATACGCCAATGAAATTGCGGGTGACACCGTCGCCGACGTGCTTTCATATGTGGAATACGATCCGCGTGATATGATTAACCGCGTGCGCATCATGGCCGAACAGGCCGTGCGTGACAATCGCATCACGGCCGTGGAACGCCGTGAAATCATGTCCGCCTACGAGACCGGCATGCGCGGGTACACCTATTTTGAAAGCTGAAACCGTCTCATTGAGGATGGCGGATTGAAAACCACCGATGAAATCTAAATTCCAAAGTCCAAAGTCCAAATCCCAAACAAATAGAGCCAATTTTCAATCAATCCGATCACAAATCAAAAATCAAAAATCAAAAAATGTTGCATTTTTTGGAATACGATCCCGTTTATGTCCATAACCCCCATGCGCCTTATGCCGTCCTGCCGGCGCCGTATGAGCGCACGGTCAGCTTTGGCCGGGGCACGGAGCGCGCGCCGGCGGCCATTCTCGCGGCCAGTGTGCACATCGAGCCTTTCGACGAGGAATTGTTCCAGCCCTTGGGTCTGGGCGTTCAGACCCTGCCGACCGTTAACTGCCGGCGCGGGACTGACGCCCAAGTCCTTGAGGCCATCCGGCGCACCGCCACAACCGTTATACAGCGAAACCAGTTTCTGCTGACTCTGGGCGGCGAACACACCATTACTTTTCCCCTCGTGGCGGCGGCCAAGGCCGTGCATGGCGACCTGACGGTATTGCATTTCGATGCCCATCTGGATCTGCGCAATCGTTATACACAAACGCCCCTTTCGCACGGTTGCGTTATGCGGCGGATTATGGAATTGGGAACGCCCATTGTGTCGGTCGGCATCCGCAGTATCTGCGCCGAGGAATATAATCTTATTAAAAAGCATCGCCTGCCTGTATTCTGGGCGCGTGATATCGTTCAAACCAGGGACGAAGCCTGGATGAAGGCCGTGCTCGCGCGGCTGGGAAAACGAGTGTATATTACGATTGATATTGACTGCCTTGACCCATCGCTGATGCCTGGAACCGGCACACCGGAGCCGGGCGGCCTGGGTTGGTACGCCCTCACCGCGCTCCTAAGGCGCGTGTGCGCCGCGCGCCGGGTAGTGGCGGCCGACCTGGTAGAAGTGGCGCCCGTGCCCGGCACACCGGCCTGTGAATATATCGCCGCGCGGCTGGCGGCCAAACTGATGCTTTATCACCGGATCGGAAAAAGAGGATGATTTTTTGTAGCCGTTCACCGCTTGAAATTGGAAACTGGAAATTCGAAATTAGGAAAGAAAAATTCCCATTCGGCGCCAATTTCCAGTTTCCAATTTCTAATTTCAATCCTAAACGCATTCATTAACAGCATAAAAGCGTGAAAGCCAAATATCTAATTTCTAATTTCCAATTTCAGCGTTCCCTGAACGCTTGCCTTTTCCTCTTTGGCCTGTTTTTAATGAACCTGCTCGCGGGCTGTGCACCGGTCCTGCGGGATGCCGGCGGCATTCGGATTACGGGCGATATTGTAAGCGGCGATAAGGACCGCCGGATCAAGATCACCACCAGCGACCAGCAAATAATCCTCCAGATCGCCCGCACTGATCCCGACCCGGAGGTGCGCGCTGAAGCCGTCCGCCGCGTGCGCGCGAACGCTGATCTGATCGCAATCGCCAATACGGACCCCGATCGGAAAGTGCGCGTGGTTGCCGTTTCCCGGTTACAGGACAAGAATGAGCTCCTGCAACTCATCGCCAACAACACGGAACCCCTGGCGCGCCTGGCCGCCCTGGAGTCAGTCCGGGATCAGCCTGTGCTATTCAATATCGCCATGACCAACAGCGACCCCATGGTCCGCAAAGCGGCCCTGGAACGGATTACTAAAAATGATCTGCTTTTCGCAATTGCCATGACTAACTCGGATTCGTTTGTGCGCATTTCCGCCGCCAGCCGGGTCACCGATCAGAAACAGTTAATCATAATCGCCCGGACGAATTCCGATCCGCTGGTGCGCCGCGCCGCCATGCGCGACATTACCAGCCAGACGGTCCTGACTGAAATTGTCACCCATGATCCGGACCGTGATATCCGCAAAACCGCCGTTGCCCTGATCACGCGCGCGGATGTGCTCGAACAGTTGGCCATTGGCAACACCGACCCGGTTATCCGCTACATGGCCGTGCGCAAGTTAAATAATCCAGGCCTGCTTCGGCGCATCGCCGTCACCGATCCCGATGCGCTGGTCCGCAAAACGGCGGTGGAACAGATCCCGGATGAATCTCTGCTGGCGGACATCGCCGAATTTGACCCGGATGCCGATGTGCGGATCGCGGCCATCAAGCAGTTAAAAGGCCCCGTCCTGGCCACAATACTGGAAAATGATTCCGCGCCCGGCGCACGTCTGGCGGCCATCCAAAACGTCACCAATACTGATGTCTTGAAAGCAACTGTCCTGATTGACGACGATCCCGGGGTGCGTCAAGCCGCGGCAAGCCGTATTAACGACCGCCTGTTGATCGCGGTCGTGGCACAACAGGATACAAATGCCAACGTTCGCATAGCCGCCATTGCCCGGCTTACGGACCAGGCTGTTTTGGAAACCATCGCCCGGAATGATGTCCGTCCGGAGGTGCGCGCCGCTGCCGCCGTGAAAATGGTGAACCAGACAACGCTTAAGGATATCGCCTTGTTTGATTCGCATCGCACGGTCCGTCAGGCGGCTGTCGAACGCATTACCCATCAGGCCATCCTGGAGGAACTCGCGCGCAGTGCCAATCCTAATGTCCGGCTTTTGGCCGTGGCAAAGTTGACCAACCCGCGGATTTTGAACGATATCGCCCGCAACGATCCGTTCCCGGCCGTGCGTAAAGCCGCGCTGGATCTGGTAGACACATCCGCCACGATTAAACTAATCGCGCGCGAAGACAGCGATCCGTCTATCCGCAAAGCGGCAGTCCAGAAATTGATGGACACCGAAACGCTCGAAGCCATTGCCGCGTCCGATCCTGACCGGAATGTCAGCGGCGAAGCACGCGCGCGTCTGCAAGCCCTGAAACTTAAAACATCCTTTGGTCAACCTTAGTCCGTTCAAAACCGTTAATTCATCGTAAAAATGTGATTGTCCAGGTGTTCGGTGTTCGGGAATGACAGTGACGGCAATGCAAGGCCACGGGATGCGAAATATGTAATGGAGATGCGGGCGCCCCGCTAACTCGCCAATCTTCCTGAACACCGAACACGGAACAGTAGCATCCCATAGGATGCTTTGGCTGAGGGCTGTGGGCTATTGACTGTGGGAAAACCCCAATAAAACCGAGGGCTATGAAGGACCATTATCAAAACCGCAGTTCCGGTTTTTCCCATCTGTGTTTATTCTGTTCCGA
>JBDRJR010000128.1:0-4997 GCA_043814705.1 Verrucomicrobiota bacterium
GAGATCCATTCGCGCCAGTGAATTTCCTTGCCGTCATTGTAAGCCCCGCCGGCGCGCATGCCGAAACAGCATCCGGCAATAAAGCCCATCAAGCCGCCGCGGTTTTCGTTCATCGCCGAGGCCGTCAGCGTGCTCCCACCCAACAACAGACCGACCATCAGAATCAAAATCCATTTCCGCATGACACTGCCCTCCCCCTCGCAAGTGTTTAAAACTTTTGGATTAGGCCCGGCAGTTGCCGGGCAACTTTTTCATATGGGAGGCGCGCTATGCGGCGACGATCGCGGTGCATAGCACCCCTCCTACCAAGAAAGATTAAAATTTCCATACATCAAGTTATAATGCAAGTTACACCACGGGTAATCTTATGTCAACATTAAATTGAAAATTAAATTGAAATTATATACGCATTACAATTATATTGGAAAATATCGTCTTCACCGAAAACAGCTTGAATATTTGACCGGCAAGGCTTATATTTTAATGCCTATCAAGCCGGCATGGCCATTTTTGAATATACTTGAACAAAAGGCGGAAAAAATGAAAAAAGTATTGATCCCAACCAAGCTCGAAAGCGAGGCGCGCAAGCTTCTGGAAGCCAACGGCCATTATTTGGTCGTCCAGGATGATAAGACCGACATCCTGACGCTGGCCGGCCAGCACGCCGATACCTATGCGCTCATCGTGCGCAGTGAAAAAGTGACGCCTGCCTTGATTAACACCTTGCCGCATCTTAAAGTAATCGTGCGCGCCGGCACGGGATATGACACCATTGACATCAAACACGCCCGCAAGAAGGGCATTGACGTCATGAATACTCCCGGCGCCAACTCCAATGCCGTGGCGGAGGAAGTCATCGCGCTCATGCTGGCGGATGCCCGCCACATCATTGCAGGCGATGCCACCACGCGCGAGGGTAAATGGGAAAAGAAAAAATTAATGGGCCGCGAACTCACGGGCAAAACGATCGGAATTGTCGGCCTGGGCAATATCGGCCAATTGGTCGCCAGACGCCTGTCGGGGTTTGACGTCAAATTACTGGGTTATGACCCGCTCATCGCCCAGGAACGCGCCGACGCCATGGCGGTGGAACTGGCTGAGCTCCCCGAGCTGTTTGCGCGAGCCGATTATATCACCCTGCACATACCGGAAAACGAAGAAACCCGCGGCCTGATCAACCTCGCGCTCATCAGCCGGATGAAGGAAGGCGCCACGCTGATCAACTGCGCCCGGGCCGGCATTTTGGATGAAGCGGCCTTACGCCAGGTCAAGGCGGCAAAAAAAATCCGATTCCTTAACGATGTCTATCCCAAAGATACCGAGGGACCCAAGTGTATCGCCGATATAGCCGACATCATGTTGCCCCACCTGGGCGCCAGCACGGTCGAAGCCAATACCAACGCCGCGCGCCGCGCCGCCGAGGAACTGATCGAACTGGATGAAAAGGGCATTACCAGTTTTATCGTCAACCGCGACGTGCCCGAAGGCCTGGATGAAGCCTACGGCAAACTGGCATTTACGATTACCAAGCTCTGCCGCCACCTGCTGGGACCGAACGCCAAGCTGGCAAGCCTCGAAACCAGCTTTTATGGATTGTTAAAGCCTTTCAGCGACTGGCTTATGATCCCCGTGGTCACAGCGCTGGGCGATCGGATTGACCAGCCCTTAGACAATAAATCGGCCCGCCAATTTCTAAAGGAAATGGGGATTAAAGTCGCCAACCGGGCAACTGATCCCAGCAAACACTTCGAGAACTCCATGACCATTGACCTGGTCGGCACACTGGATTCCGGAAGCCTGCGCCGAATCAGCGTGCGCGGCACCGTCGTGGAAGGAACGCTCATGATTGCACGGATCAACGATTTCGACCGGCTGTATTTTGAGCCTAAAGGGCCTACCGTATTTTTTATTTACGAAGACCGCCCCGGCATCCTGGGACAAATCGGTTCGGCCCTGGCCACAGCCGGCATTAACATCGAGGATGTGCGCAATCCGCATCATTTAAAAGTGAACGAGTCACTGGTCATCATGCGAATCAACAAGCCGATCCCCGCGCCGGTCATGGATGACATCAGCCGTAAAATCAGGGCGCTGTCCGCGTTTTGTTACGATTTCGCGAACTAACAGCATCGTTTCAATAGAGGAGATTTGCGTATGGATGGCATCAAAACACCCCGCGACATCATCACATTCATCCAGAAAGAAAAGATCGAGGTTGTGGACTTGCGCTTCATGGATTTCCCTGGTCTCTGGCAGCACTTTTCCGTGCCGGCCCGCGCGATGAATGAAGAAACGTTTGAGAAAGGACTGGGGTTCGACGGCTCCAGCATCCGCGGCTGGCAGGCAATTAACGAATCGGACATGCTGGTTCACCCTGTGCCGGAGACTGCGTTCATTGACCCGTTTTTCGCGGACCGCACCCTGGTGTTGATCTGCAACATCTGCGATCCGATTACCGGCGAGAATTATACGCGCGATCCCCGTAATATCGCCCGCAAGGCGGAAGCCTATCTCCAGAGCACCGGCCTGGCCGATACCGGGTATATCGGGCCCGAGGCGGAATTCTTTATTTTTGACGATGTGCGCTTCGATCAAAACGCGCATGAGGGTTATTACCACATTGATTCAAACGAAGGACAATGGAACAGCGGCCGGATTGAAAACCCCAATTCGGGCTATAAAATCCGGTACAAGGAAGGCTATTTTCCCGTCCCCCCGACGGACACGCTCCAGGATATCCGCAGTGAAATGATGCTGACCCTGGAACGGATCGGCATTCCCATTGAAGCCCAGCATCACGAGGTGGCCACGGGCGGCCAATGCGAAATTGACATGCGCTTTGGACCCCTGGTGCACATGGCCGACGCCATGCTCAAGTACAAATATATAATCAAGAATGTGGCGCGCAAATATAACAAGACGGCAACTTTCATGCCTAAGCCGCTTTTCGGCGACAACGGCAGTGGCATGCACGTACACCTTTCGCTATGGAAAGGGAATAAGAACCTTTTTGCCGGCGAGGGCTACGCGGGCATGTCGGAAACCGCCATGTTCGCGATCGGCGGGATCCTGAAACATGCGCCGGCGCTCCTGGCATTTACCAGTCCAACAACCAACAGTTATAAGCGGCTGGTTCCCGGTTACGAGGCGCCGGTCAATCTGGCCTATTCCCGGCGCAACCGGAGCGCCGCCGTGCGCATCCCCATGTATTCAACTTCGCCCAGGTCCAAGCGCATTGAGTTCCGTTGTCCGGACCCGAGTTGTAATCCATACCTGGCTTTCTCGGCCATCCTGATGGCCGCCGTGGACGGCATCCTCAACAAGGTTGATCCGGGCGAACCGCTTGACAAGGATATTTACGATTTGCCGCCGGAAGAACTGGCCAAGGTGCCGCAGACCCCGGGATCATTACGCGAGGCACTGAAGGCCTTAGGCAAAGATCACGCCTTCCTGCTGAAAAACGATGTTTTCACCCAGGACGTCATCGAAACCTGGATTGATTACAAGATGCAAAACGAGGTCATGGCCCTGGACCTGCGGCCGCACCCATGGGAGTTTGCGCTCTATTACGACACCTGAATAAATGATTCAACGCCCCCGGCCGCCTCGTTCCAGGAACAGCAATGCGCACCGGGCCATCATCACCGCACCCGTGGCGAGAATGTGATCGTCAAAATCGAACCGGCAGTGATGATATGACGGTTGCTCCGGATCCTTTTGAACACCCAGTTCCATGAACATGCCCGGCACTTTCTGCGTGTAAAACGAAAAATCTTCGCCGCCCATCGTAAGGACATTTTTGCCCACCGGCGTCTTCAGCGCAAGCCCCACGGCATGGACAATCTCCACCAACCGCGCATCGTTACACGTGGTCGGCACGCCTTTCTGATAGACCAGATCGCATCGCCCCCCATGTGTCCTGGAAATACCTGCCGCCACCGCATGCATGCGCCGGATGATTTCAGCTTGAACCCGCGCGTCGAACGTGCGCACGGTGCCCGTTATTTCCGCCGTGCCCGGGATGACATTGAATGCCGTGCCGGCATGCAGGGAACAGACCGAGATCACCCGGACATCCGGTCCCGCCAAATTACGTTCAATCCCCTGGATCCCACTGTAGATCTGGTGGGCCATCAGGATCGGATCGGTACATTTTTCCGGCATTGCGCCATGTCCGCCCTTCCCTTGCACCTTGATCGTAAACACATCGGCCGCGGCCATGATGGGCCCGGCGCTGGCGCCGATCACGCCATAGGCAATTTTAGGACTGATATGCATGCCGAAAATCGCTTCCACGGCCGGGTCATTGAGCGCGCCGGCGCGGATCATGGCCCGCGCGCCGCTACGTTGAAGCAATTCCTCCGCCGGCTGGAAGATAAACTTGACGGCGCCCGGAATCCGGGTTTGAATTTTTTTCAGGATCATGGCGGCGCCCAGGCATATCGCCACATGCCCATCGTGCCCGCAGGCATGCATGACACCCGGGGTTTGCGATTTGTAGGAAACCTGATTGGCCTCCACGATCGGGAGGGCATCCATGTCCGCGCGCAACGCCACCGTCCGGGAAGCGCGTCCGCCTCGCAGGACACCAATCACACCGGTTTGCGCCACACCGCCCTGCACGCGGTCCAATCCTACCGACTTCAGAATTTCCACGATTTTACGGCTGGTCCGCTTTTCCTGGAAACCTAACTCGGGATGCTGATGAATGTCGCGCCGGATGGCAATTAATGTTTTGCCCAACCCGCGCGCCGCGCGATTGATTTCCGCATTGATAGACATACACATCTCCCCATGTCATTCCCGCGGCCTACTCCGCCGTAGCAAAGCCTTTGGCTACGAAGGCCGGGCAAGCGGGAATCCAGCCTTACATAACATCCTCATAAATCCCTTCTGGATTCCCGTTTTCACGGGAATGACAGACTGAATCACAGGTCGGCAATGGTTTTGGTTAAGGACGGGCAATCCTGCACGTTATTCAGAACCGCCTCGGGATG
>JBDRJR010000129.1:0-24464 GCA_043814705.1 Verrucomicrobiota bacterium
AAGCGCTGGGGGCCGGGGTCGGTTCCTCGCGCGCCGCCGTGGACGCGGGCTGGATGCCATATTCGCACCAGGTCGGCCAGACCGGCAAGACCGTCTGCCCCAAAATCTATTTTGCCTGCGGTATCAGCGGGCAAATTCAGCACCTGGCGGGCATGTCCAGCTCCGACATTATCGTGGCGATCAACAAGGATCCCGAGGCGCCCATCTTCCGCGTGGCAACCTATGGTCTGGTTGGCGACCTGTTCAAAATTGTCCCGCTTCTCACCCGCGAATTCAAGAAAGCGCTGAAAAAATAACCGTATTACTCCTTCAGAAACTTTCATTGGCCCTTCATGTTGTTTGGCGGATAGCCGTAGCATATTCCAATCACCGCCATTTTTCCGGAATGGGTTGTTCGCCGACTCACTACCGCCGTCAGCACGCCAGCACAAGAATATAGCATCCTGCCGGTAGCCGTTTTTTTGTGATCTGTTACAATTAAAACAATTAAAAATGAAGAGCAAACAGGTTCCAGGTTAAATGCTAAAATTTTTTGAGGGATAAAATTGGCTTTGGATGATTTGGATACCTTGGATGGCGTCGATGGGTACTGGTTTTTTTAATCCAAGTTCCCGTGAGGGCCATCGATTGGCTGATAATATCAATGCCATTGTATATCCGGTTGTTTATGACAACATTAAAACTTCAGGTTGTGTGCGTTTGTAATGCACGCAGAATGACCGGGACGGTTTGGTCTTCGAGAGGGGGATAAAAGTTTCTTGGAAAAATCGAGGATGAATAGTAAACAACGTTGTTTGGCAGCAATGCGGGGCCAGGTGGTGGACCAAGTGCCTGTTTTCCCTTTAATTATGTTTCTGGCTCAGGATCGGTTAGGGATTACCTATCGTGAATTTGCCACCAATAGTCATGCGTTAGCCGAAGCCCAACTCAACCTTCACGAAAAATTTTGCGTAGACGCCATTACCTCCTGTTCGGATGCTTTTCGCATCGCGGCCGACTTAGGGGCGGAGATGGTTTATCCGGAAACAAACCCGCCTTATGCTGTCGCGCCTTTGGTCCGTAGCAAGGCCGACCTGAAAAAACTGGGGCGTATTAACCGGTCGGAAGTTACCAGTCGCGTGGCGGATCGTGTGCGCGGTACACGGGAAATGGTCAAGGCCGTTGGCGATACCTGTTTGGTGCTGGGGTGGGTGGATATGCCCTTTGCCGAAGCCTGCTCAATCTGCGGGGTCACGCCGTTCATGGATCTGCTGTGCGAACAGCCCTGCCTGGCGCATGCGGTGTTGGCGCCTTTAACGGACCTGGTCATTGAGTTTGCGCTCAGGCAATTGGAAACCGGCGCGCCCATGATCGGTGCGGGTGATGCGGTTGCCTCGCTGATTTCGGCAGACATGTACCGTACGTTTGTTTTGCCTTATGAACAACGCGTGTGTGCGGCGATACACAACGCCGGCGGCTTGGTCAAGCTTCATATTTGCGGCCAGACGACCCATCTCCTCGGTGCTATGGTGCAATCAGGCGCGGATTTGTTTAATGTGGATCATCTGGTAGACTTAGCCAAGGCGCACCAAGTGTATTCGCAGGCCAATCTTTGTTTTAAAGGAAATCTGGATCCTGTTGCTGATATCATGCAAGTGACTCCCCTTGAATGTGAACGTCGTGCTTGGAAATGCCTGCACATGGCCGCAGGGGCGCGCTATATGCTGAGCGCGGGTTGCGAAGTGCCTGCCGCCACGTCTGACGAGGTGTTTCGAGCGTTCTGTGAAGCGCCGGTAAAATATGCGCGCCAACAGGGGCCGATTGAGGCTGAACCTGATTCTACGCATATATTGGGCTAAAAATGAATTTCGATCATTATAAAGCGGCAAATGAAGCCAGCTCCGGACCGAGTCAGGAATGCAGGTCGTTTTTTCATGTGATCGAGCAATTCGGAATTTTAAAAACGTTCCAGAAGAACCTTTATCTGCTGACCGGCCTGCCGTTTGACTTTGTGGATCTGCGTTTGCGGCAATCCGAAAATCTCCGGGCACATCGGGTTTTTACGCCGTTTTGTACATTGGTCAAGAGCTCGCCCTTGGGACACAGCGCATGTGAATGCGATGAGCGGCAGATTGTTGCTAATTGCGTTATAAAACTGAAAAGTGTTGTCAGGTGTTGCCATTTGGGACTAATTGAGATTGTTGTGCCGGTTGTGATGAACAACGGAATAGTGGGGTTGTTGTGTACGGGGCAAATGCTTTATCAGCGGCCGACCGAGAAGAATTTTAAAAAGATTCAAAAGCGGTTGGCCGGTATGGGGGTTGATGTTACAAAAGCACGCCAGGCCTATTTCAGCGCCCCGGTTATTGAGAAGCGGCGTGTGGCGGCCATCATAGACTTAATTCAAATGGTGGTGGAATTGATTGATGCCGGGAGACTTCAGACATTGAAGTCCGCCGTAATGCATGATCCCACGCGCAAGGCACTGGATTTTATAGAGGCTCATTACGCGGATCCGGTGACCCTGACGGTTGTGGCAAAAGAAGCCGGTTTGAGCGTTTCCCGGTTGGCGCACGTCTTCAAGGCGCAGACCGGGATGAGTTTTACCGCTTACTTGAACCTGATTCGTATCAATTGGGCAAAATACTATCTGACAAACTCGCATGTAAGGGTCAGCGAAACAGCCTTTCAGGTGGGCTTCGGCAACCTGAGCCATTTCAATCATGTGTTCCGCCAGGCAACGGGTCTTTCACCCACTCAATACCGCCACCAGCACGCCAGCACAAGAATATAGCAGTCCGCCAGTAGCCGTTTTTTTGTGATCTGTTACAATTAAAAGCAAAAAAGGAAGGTTTTTGTTGTAAAAGCAACCAAAATTAAGTTTCAGGTTAAATGCTAAAACTTTTGAGGGACAAACATAAAATGAATTCAGCATGTCAAAAGCACGCGGCATGGGCAATTCACAATCAGGAAGGGGCAATCATGAAAACTTGTCATTCAACCTTGAAAACAGTTGTATCGTATTCCATAAAGCGCCCGCTTTTGCTCGCCAGCCTGCTGGTCGCGCTGTTTGGCAGTGCGATCTCACTGCGCGGCGAGGGCCAGACGCGGTTTTGCCCGATCTTCCCGAATACGAAAGATACCGTTGCCATGGATTACGCCCGGCAGGCAAAAGTCCATTTTGCCAATTGGATGAATGTTCGTGAGTGGCCCTGGTTTACTGGAAATTCTACTTTGAAGGAAGATTTTGATTTTGGTCGTGGCCTGCCTCAAGAAATATTGGATGGATTGTATCTCAATCACATGCAACATGTTCTAAGGATAACGAGTTGCTGGCCAAGAGACGATGATTGGACTAGACCCGCCATGTCCAACACGACGACTTATTCTAACTTTGCCTATATCTGGTTGGAAAACTTTGCCAAGCCGCTGGTTAAAGCGGCCTACGAGCGTGGTATTTATATTATTGATTACGGGCATGAGCAATCTTATGTGGCGCGTGGAGACTACACTGCGCTTAGCACATATGAGGCGCCGGATGCAAATGGCATGATGTATTTTGGCGGGAGGCTGGCGCCTATCTTGGATACCGATTTTGAGGCGCAATTTATCGCAACCTGTAAAGCATTCTTTGACTGGAAAAATCAGAACTATCCAAAAGTTGTTTTAACGTTTTCGCTTGCTGGTTATGGGGGCATTCAAGTTGCAACAAATATCTACGGCAAGATGGGGTTGCGCCAGTATGTGGATTGGGCTGGCACCGATTCCGGGGCCTGTATAATGAGCAATTCGTGGGATACGGGCACTTTGCAGGGTAAGTACAACTATTGGAAACCGCAGATTGAAGACGCCAATTGTCCTATGTGGGGTATTGCCGAATGCGAGGCCTATATGATGGCTGATTATAACACGCTCTACTCTACGAGCTTTATTGCGAACATGGAGGCCATAAAGGCTTTTGACCCCCAAAATTATATTAAGCTATTTGTGTATCTCCCTTGGCAGAGCCTGACGGGACCCCTCGTTGGCTACATGGCTTTCTACCAATGTGTTCCTTATCCCTTTGTTGACACCCCGTTGCCGCTGGGCTCGGTGAGCGGTTTTTTGAATGGCCAACCGTATTATAATGTGTGGGGCCCTTCCCAGCCGAGCGGCGTGGCAGAAGTAAATGGCGGCAAATATAATTATCTGAAGGACAATATGCATTCCGGCGCCAATTCCTATTGGGATTCGGACCCGCAATGGCCGCTGATGGTCAGGGGAGAAGATATTAAATACGATCCGGTGGCCGGCAAGGTAAGGTTCACGGTGCGGAATGTATGCGCGTCCAATGCCATTTCAGCGCCAATAAGTGTCTACGAAAGAAGTCCGAATGACCCGCCCTGGCACACCAATCTATATGTAAAAACAACTCCTGAAAATATTGACGCTTCGCTGGATGCGGTCTCCAAGATCGCCTATTATTCGGCGGGGAGTTATGCGGTGGCCGGCAACGGCAATCTCACGACGACAAGTAACACCATGACTTTTGAAATAGCTTATACAGCCACGGCGGGCAAAAAGATATTTGTGTATATAGATGATACGGCAACGGTGAAAGGATGGACGGCGGCAAATGACATCCCCGCCTGTTATCTGTATTTGGATGACAGCCAGGATTACGATCTGGTCTGGGATACGAAGGATTCGGTCATGCGTAAGGGCAATACATATAACGTGCAGGTGCGCGCCCGGAGCATTGATCAGACGGGCAATTCTTCGCCTTACGACTCAGACTCTTTATCATTGGATCTTTCGCGTGCGCATAAGACCGTTTTCCTGTCCTGCGCGGCGGCCGATGATGATGGGATCAAGGAAATTATCTACGAATATTCCATCAATGGCACGCAATGGCACACGCTTATACCCCAGCAAAATTTAGTGGTAAACGGTGATTTTGAGGAAGGTTCGGTTGGCTGGGCGATTCAGGGCGCCATTGACACCAATGCGTGGGGCGGGCTTGATGGCACATACGGAGTTTATGACAACAGCCACTACGGTTTTGCTCAACAGTATGACGTTGGAAAAAATCTTGGGCGCGCCGATTTAAAACTATCGCTGTGGGCCTACGGAATAGCCGGCGCCACGCTTGGCGCTTATTGGGTCGGATACGATGTGAACGATAACTATGTAGCGGAAGGGCAAGCCGGTATTTGGGGTGCGTGGCTTACGGACAATTGGTGCAAATACGAACAAGTGTTTACGCTGAATAATCGCAACATTGATCACATAACCCTTTACTTCTACCGCAGTAATCAAACCGGCTCTTTATGGATGGATGAGGTGGTCTTGTCTAATGTTACCGGCCAGCCTGCCGGCAATATCATTCCTGATGACGGATTTGGAGGTATAATTGGAGGTGAAGGTCTGCTCTCCCATTGCACATTTGAGAACGATACTATGGATTATGAAATGGACTGGTGGATTGCGGGTTCAATAACTAACGGGGGCGGGTTGTGTGGCACGGACGGACTTTATGACGACAGCCACTACTGTATTGCGGCACAGTATAACATTGGAAATAATCTTGGACGCGCCGATTTAAAACTATCGGTGTGGGCCAAGGCAGAAGCCGGCGCAACGCTTGGCGCTTATTGGGTTGGATACGATGCGAGTGACAACTATGTCGCAGAAGGGCCTGCCGGTTTTCAGGGTGTGTGGCTTACGGACGAGTTCTGCAAATACACAGGGGTTTTTACGCTGGACAATATCAACATTGATCACATAAACCTTATGTTCTACCGCAGTAATCAATCCGGCAAGTTATGGATGGATGAGATGGCCTTGGAGGATATTACCAGACGGGCGGCCAATCTCCTTAATAATGGTGGGTTTAACGAGGGGACCGACGGCTGGGCGATTCAGGGCGCCCTTGATACCAATGTGTGGGGCGGGGTGGATGGCACGCCTGGAATTTATGGCGGCGACAATTACGGTTTTGCTCAACAGTATAACGTTGGAAATAATCTTGGACGCGCCGATTTAAAACTATCGCTGTGGTCCTTTGGCATAGAAGGCGCAACACTTGGCGCTTATTGGATCGGCTACGATGCGAATGATAACTATGTCGCAGAAGGGCCTGCCGGTTTTCAGGGTGCATGGCTTACTGACAATTGGTGCAAATACGAACAGGCCTTTACGTTACCCAATATCAACATTGATCACATAACCCTTATGTTCTACCGCAGCAGTAACATCGGCCATATATGGATAGACGAAGTGGTATTGGAGGATATGACCGGCCGGCCGGCCAATCTGCTTAATAATGGCGGATTTAACAATGGGACGGCTGGTTGGGTGATTCAGGGCTCGCATGTAACAGAGGTTGGGCTGGATGGCACGCCTGCAATTTATGGCGGCACCAACTACGGTTTTGCTCACCAGTATCGTGTTGGAAGTCATCTGGGACGGGCCGACTTAAAGGTTTCGGTGTGGGCCGTCGGCGAAGCAGGCGCCACGCTTGGCTGTTACTGGCAGGGATTTGATGTGAATGGCATCCTGGTATCGCAAGGGCATACCGGTCTTTGGGGTGCGTGGCTTACGGACAATTGGTGCAAGTACGAACAGTTTTTCAGGCTGGACAATATGAACATTGACCACATAACCCTTGGATTCTACCGTAGCAGTAACATGGGCAATATATGGATAGACGAAGCGGTATTGGAGCAATATAAAAATGGCGCATTCAACGAGGGTGCCGCCGGCTGGCATCTTGCCGGCTCGCTTATAACCGAGGGAGGGTTTGATGGCGGGGACGCAGTTTATGATGACAGTCACTACAGTTTTGCTGTGCTGGAAAGACTTGGCAGTAATCTGGGGCGCGCCGATTTAAAACTATCGCTGTGGGCCAAGGGCATCGAAGGCGCCACGCTTGGTTGTTACTGGCAGGGATTTGACGAGAATGGCGGCTATGTAGCGGAAGGGCAGGCCGGTATTTGGGGTACGTGCCTTACTGACGATTACTGCAAATACACAGGGGTTTTTACGCTGAACAATAGCATGATTGACCGCATACGCCTTATGTTCTACCGCAGTAATAATACCGGCAAGTTATGGATGGATCACGAGGTGGTATTAGAGAATATTACCCCGGCCAATCTCCTTAATAATGGCGTATTTGATGAGGGTGCCGCCGGCTGGTATCTTTATACCAACGGGCTTGCCAGCGCCGAGGGGCTGGATGGTACGGATGGAGTTTGTGACGACAGCCACTACGGTTTTGCTCTACAGTATGACGTTGGAAATAATCTGGGGCGCGCCGATTTAAAACTATCGCTGTGGGCCAAGGCAGAAGCCGGCGCAACGCTTGGCGCTTATTGGGTTGGATACGATGCGAGTGACAACTATGTCGCAGAAGGGCCTGCCGGTTTTCAGGGTTCGTGGCTTACGGACAATTGGTGCAAATACGAACAGGCCTTTACGCTACCCAATATCAACATTGACCATATAACCCTTCAGTTCTACCGCAGTAGTCAAACCGGCAAGTTATGGATGGATGAAGTGGCATTAGTGGATATTACGACCAACCAGCCTCGGAACAATCTCCTTAATAATGGCGGATTTAACAATGGGACCGCCGGCTGGGCGATTCAGGGCGCCCTTGATACCAATGCGTGGGGCGGGGTGGATGGCACGCCTGGAATTTATGGCGGCACCAACTACGGTTTTGCTCACCAGTATGACGTCGGAAATAATCTTGGACGCGCCGATTTAAAGGTTTCGGTGTGGTCCTTTGGCACAGACGGCGCCACGCTTGGCTGTTATTGGCAGGGATACGATGAGAATGGCAACTATGTAGCGGAAGGGCATACCGGTCTTTGGGGTGCGTTCCTTACTGGCAATTGGTGCAAATACGAACAGGCCTTTACATTGCCCAATATCAACATTGACCACATAACCCTTGGATTTTATCGCAGTAGTAACATCGGCAATATATGGATAGACGAAGCGTCGCTGGAATGGTTGAACGAGTAACAAAATCAGGGGGCGTGCCGTCAATTGTTAAAATCGGATAGTTTCCTGCTTGCATTTCGCTGTGCCGGGGAGTGTCACCGTCGCCCTGATTCTGATCGAGGGTGATTGGGCCCGTAATCCATGCTATGTTTTTTTCTGGCCACCCCTGGGCATGCAGGAGGATTGGCCAATGACAATGTCCGGAAATGCGTTAAACCCTTGATCGGTGTTTTTTGCCGCTTTCAGATCGGTGCTGCCAAAGGGTAAGAATGCAGTCAATAACCGGCCATGACTCTCTTTGATATTGTTCATGTCAAAGGGGGAAGGTCAATTTCACCTCGGTGGTCCAAAGCTTCCCCCCGTGTTCATTCAATGAAAAACTCCTCGCTATTTCCGGAAAAACCTAGTATCTAAAGACAAACGGAGACAGAGATGATTATGGGAAGGAGAATGGCGGAATGAAAAAAAATGCGTTGACAGACCATCCCATGTTTTTGAAACGGAAATGGCTGGAATGGGATTCATCTTCAATTATTTGCATAATGGTGGTTGCGGTTGTATTGTTCGGGGCGTCGGGGCTGGGATATGCCGCGACCAACTATTTTGTCTGGAAAGGCAATGCATCGCCCCAGACGCCGTTCACTAATTGGGCTATGGCCGCCACGAGCATTCAGAATGCGGTTGATTTAACTCTTGCCGGCGATACGGTTTATGTCACGAATGGAACATATGATACCGGCGGGGCAGTAACACCGGGATATGCGTTGACCAATCGGGTCTGCTTAACCCGTGCCATCACAGTACGTAGCATGAACGGGCCGGCGAATACGATCATCAAAGGGGCGGCGGCAACTATCGGTACCAACGGATGCGGAGACGATGCGGTTCGCTGTGCCTTTCTGACCAACGGGGGGTCCCTGATCGGATTTAATCTGACCAATGGATACACCATGACAAATTCAGACACTATATATGACAAATCAGCCGGTGGTATTCTTCTCTTTACAAATTCGGTCGTCAGCAATTGTGTTATTTCAGGAAATACGGCGTTGTATTTCGATGGTGGCGACAGCGGCGCATATGCCGGCGGCGCACTTTTATATGATGGCGGGACGCTGAACGACTGCACGATTTCGGGGAATCATGGAAACTATGGCGGCGGTGTATATTTAAGAATTGGGACGATGAACAACTGCACGATTTCGGGGAATCATGGGAACTATGGCGGCGGTTACTGGGGGTCGATATGGGGGTCTCAATTCTCGATGATGAACAACTGCACAATTTCAGGAAATACGGCGGTGAATCAAGGCGGCGGCGGTCGTTTTGGAGGGGTATTGGATAACTGTACAATTTCAGGAAATACGGCGGGGGTTCATGGCGGAGGATTGGAATTGTGGGGAGATACTACGCTGAACAACTGTGTCGTGTCGGGAAATACAACGACAACAGGCGATGGCGGCGGAATATACATGAATCATCTCTCGACATTAAGCAACTGTGTGATTTCGGGAAATACGGCGGCAAACGAGGGGGGCGGAGTGTGGTTTCAAGTAGGAGTTGGTGGTGATATAAATTATGGAACACTATATAACTGTGTGATTTCGGGGAATGCGGCAAACTACGGCGGTGGTGTATATTTTTGGTCTGGCGGTGCGCTAAACAACTGCACGGTGGTGAGTAATACGGCAACATCTTATGGCGGCGGTTTTGTTATGCGAGATGGCGCAAGCACTGGTGTGGTAAACAACTGCATCATTTGGGGAAACATTCATGGTATTTACAGTAATTTTGCTGTATTGGGAACCGGGATAATTAATTATTCCTGTTCCGGGCCGGTGCAAGCCGGGACGGCAAACACCGGCGCTGACCCGCTTTTTGCCGGGCAGGCGTCCGGGAATTATCGCCTGATCAAGGATTCGCCCTGCGTAAACGCGGGAATCAATCAAAGCTGGATGACCGGCGCGTTTGACCTGGACGGGCATCAGCGGGTAAACAAATTCATTGGCATTGTTGATATGGGGTGTTATGAATATGTTCCCAAAGGCACGCTTTTTAGTGTCCCGTAGAAATACACTTGAATCAATAACGGTATTTATTGTGACTATTGTTTTTTAAAGAAAAGGAACACATGAGCAATAATCATTTGGCAGTCGCGATTTTAACTTGCTCGGCGGCATTATGCGTTTTGTTGTCCGACCTGGTGTCGGCGGCCATAATTGTAGATAACGGCAAGACAGATTACGTCATTGTGCTATGCTCCAAACCAATTCCGGCTGAGCAAACCGCGGCAAAAGAGTTGCAGGCTTATCTTGCAAAATCCACTGGAGTTGTGATTCCGATAGTGGATGAATCCAGCCTGGAGTCCTCCAAGGCGGCTATTATGATCGGTCCGACAGCTTTTGCGCAGGAGAACGGCGTCGAGCCCCAGGGACCGGAGGAATGGACAATCAAGACTATTCGAAACAGATTGGTCCTGACCGGAGGTAGACCGCGCGGGACATTATATTCAGTCTACCACTTTCTCGAGGATCATGTCGGGGTTCGGTGGTGGACGATATGGGAGGAGAGCGTTCCTCAGATTAAGAACCTATCAATTAAATCCATCGACCGGTCGGGGAAGCCGGGTTTTGCATATCGTGAGATCTACGATGCAGGGATTCCAGGGCCGAAGCTGTTCTATGCTCGTAATCGTGTAAACGGAATGTTCTCGTCCATACCCTGGGAATATGGCGGGACGGTGGAGTACGGCCCACCATATCACGTACATACATTTGAGATGTATTTCCCTCCCGGCAAGTATTTCGCCACTCACCCGGAATACTATTCATTATCCAACGGCAAGCGTATTGACAAGGGTCAGTTGTGCCTTACCAATAAAGACCTGCTCCGTGAATGGATAGTGAAGATGAAAGACTACATCCGCACGTCCTATGCGGCCGCAGACGCGGCAGGAACCCCAAGACCAATAATGTTCTCGATATCCCAGAATGACTGGGCCGGAAGTTGCGAATGTGACAACTGCAAGTCTGTCTGGGAAAAAGAAGGTCATGCCGGACTGGAATTGACATTCGTCAATGCGGTGGCGGAAGAGGTAGGCAAGGAATTTCCCGATGTTCTGATAGATACCTTGGCCTACTCGTTCTACCTGACCCCGCCCAAGACCATTAAACCAAGGGATAACGTCTGCGTGCGCGTTTGTGATGATCCCGGAGACATCATGCATGGAATTGGCCATCCCAACAACAAGCTTGGGTTGCAAAATCTGGAGGGTTGGGCGAAGATAACCAAACACCTCAGAGTCTGGGACTATCATATCATATACAGCCCCAACCTGCCTACCCCTTCACAATTCAACACAGCCGCCGACATGCGGCTCTACAAGCACTTGGGAGTAGAGGGCGTGCTCAATGAGATTGAAGGCATGCTTACCACCGACATGTGGGATATGAAAGTCTGGATGCTGGCAAAAACCATGGAGGATCCCGACGCCAACTCCGATAAACTAATCAGAGAGTTTACCGACGGTTACTACGGTCCGGCCGGCCGGTTTATCCGCAAGTATCTGGGTGTTATTAAAAAAGCCCTTGATGCCAGGCCGGTCTACATTACTTTCATTGGCAACGTTGCGAATTACACCTTCTTGGATAAGAGGACAATCTTGGTTGCGGATGCGATGTTTGACAAGGCCGAAGCCGCTGTTGCCGACAACCCAATACTGCTTGACCGAGTTCGCTTTGCCAGAACCTCTCTGGACAGAGCGATCTGCCTTAGATTCCGGAACCTGTATCAGGAGAACAATGAAGATCCGGCCGCAAGCCCTTTGAAGATATCTCCCAAGGTCTCGAGCAACCGAGCGGCCCAAATCCTGCGCAAGATAGCCAAGCAGAGGCTCCAGGATAAACCTGAGCATGTTAATCCATGGAATACACCCGAAGGCGCACTTGCCGAAGCAAAGATGCTCGAAGACATATCAAATACTATGGTTGTAGCCCCATTACCGGAGCAGTTCAAGGGGTATGCCCGGGGCTCGGTAGCCGACTTTCCGTGTGATATGTTCAGGATTGCCGGAACGACGATAAGCAACGTGACAGATACGGATTCCGTCTATGGTGTCACAAGCAAGCTGACACTTGCCGATATATCCACGGAAAATATAATCGGAGCAAACAGAGCCGGATACATAATCAGCGACAGTCAGCCCATGCAGATGGGACACTATAACCCTAAAAACAGGAAGTTCAGTCCCCCATGCAATATTCGGCCGGGCGATATCAAGCCGGGTTACAACCTTTATAAGTGTGGACCGTTCAGGATGGACCCCAGCGAGTATTTCTATCTGTTTTGGAGTTGGTGGATACAGATGGATTTGGAAGGAATAAGGACCGATGATCCCAATCAGGAATATGAGGTATATGCCTCCATCAAGTTCGAAGGTCCTTCTTTCCCTGCGGGGGGATCCCTGTCCAAGCCGGACGCTATCTGCGTGGATCGTATAATAGCGGTCAGGATGCCTAAGCAAAGCAGACTATTGGGCTATTTGCTCAAGCTTAAGAATTGGGTCACCCATTTCCCAGTTCCATGACGCTTTCCCGTTCAGTATGGCTACTGTAAATCAACAAGGAGAATCGAATCGGCTATGAAATTGGTTTTAATCGGCGGCGGCAGTTTCGGATGGACGCACACGTTGATAACAGATATTGCCTATACACCGGCGCTGAAGGGAATGCATATCGTTCTCCAGGATATTAATCCTGAACCGCTTGAGATCGTAGTCCCGCTTTGCCGCAAGATAGCTTCCGTTCTGAAGGCCGATTTGCGGATAGAAGGTGCAACGGATTTGGAGTCTGCCCTCGTTGGCGCCGATTTTGTCGGGCTCACCATCAGCACGGGTGGAACAAAGGCCAATGTGATGGATCTTGAAATTCCGGCGCGATATGGGATTCACCAGACGGTTGGAGATACGGTTGGTCCGGGTGGATGGAGCCGGGCCCTTCGCAATATTCCGGTGGTGGTGGATATTATTCGTAAAGTCGAAAAGATCGCGCCCCGTGCCTGGTTCATGAATTACAGTAATCCGATGACGGTGTTGACGCGAACCCTGCAGAAGGTAAGCCCGGTTCGTTCATTTGGGATTTGTCATGAACTTCAGGGACTTCTTCTGCATCTGGCTTATTACTTCGGCGTTGATTGGCAAAAGGATATTACGTTTTCCATGGCGGGCATCAACCATTTGATCTGGATTCTCAATATGAATGTCAAGGGACAAGACGGTTTGACATTGTTCAAAAAATATGGCCGCGATCCGGAATATTTCGAAAGTCTCGGTGATATTAGTGTGCCGGTCGAATTGTCGCTTTCAGGCGGCCTTAGTCCCGAGGAAACGCGAAAATACAAGACGCAGGAAGAATTATACGCTGTTTCCAACGGCGGGACTGCGCCAACCATCAAGGTCAAACATGACCTGCTGGAGCGGACCGGCTGTTTGCCCGCGGCGGGCGATTCGCATGTCGCCGAATTTTTTAGCCATTATTTGAAGACCGAGGATGAAATGCGGCGTTGGGGATTTGTTCCCGGTGCAGGAGCTCATACTTTTGCACGGCATGGCACGGTCAATGAGCGCCGGTTGCATTGCGAAGCAATGTTGAACGGCAAAGCGCCCCTGCTGTTGTATCACTCCCATGAGCACGCGGATAAGACCATCGCCGCGTTAGCCGGAGTTGGGGCGCCATTAATCACACCGGTCAATCTTCCAAATACAGGGCAAATCGATAATTTGCTGCGAGAAGCTGTTGTGGAAACCATGGCGTATGTGGATCGTGACGGCATTGTTCCTTTAGCCGTGGGATCGCTGCCGCACGTGTTAGTGCATTACCTGACGCGGCACATGACGAATCAAGAAATGATTGTGGAAGCGGGCTTGTCGGGCAATCGGGAACTGGCCGTCCTGGCACTTGCCAACGATCCGTTGATTCCTCACCCGGATATTGCGGCGAAAATCGCCTGCGACGTGTTCGAGGAATTTCGCCCCCTGTTGCCCCAGTTCAACGGTAAATGGAAAATGTAGGTCGATCGCGCTGAAAAAAGGAACTACGCCGGTTTGTTTATATAAATGTAAAAAAAAGATGCCTTACACATATCTTGTATTGCGCCGCATGCCGGCCTTTGCGATAACCAGCCTCGCAAATTATTTTCTATTGGTAAATGTAATTGTCGCTGGCCACGCTACCAGATCTGTTGCCGAAATTTCACTTTTTCCAAGGCTATGATGCCGTTTAATTGAAGGCATGCGGGGGTGGCCCGGGTTAATTGGGTGTCAAAATACTATCTAACCAATTTGCGCCTGAGGGTCAGCAAAACGACCTTCCATGTGGGCTTTGGCAATCTAAGCCATTTCAATCATGTGTTCCGCCAGACAACGGGTCTTTCACCCACTCAATACCGCCACTAGCACGCCAGCACAAGAATATAGCAATCCGCCAGTGGCTACTTTCCCGGCTTCCACTACAATGACCATGGTAAAGGAACGGCGACCGGGAACTACTATGCCGGCCGTAAAAAAATCAAATCCAGAGAGGTGGTTATGAGGGCAAATAAAATTAAGTCCGTGCTGGTGCTGGCGGGGCATTCGGATGATTCCATCATTGCCGTGGGCGGTATCTTGCGCCGGTTCGTTACGGATGGCGGCCGGGTGCATGTCTTCTGTTTCGGCAACGGCGATGAGGCCTTTACGGAACCGAGCGCGCAGGCGACGGCGGTGGATAAGTTCAAGGCGGAAGCCATTGCGGCGCACAAATCCCTGGGAGTGACGTCCTATGAGTGTTATGGTCTGCCTGATTTCGGCGTCCAGCGCAACCGGGACACCTACCGGGCCTGCATCCGCGCCATCCGCAAATACAGGCCCGATATCATCCTGGGGCATTATTGGCGGGAATATTTCCAGCACCGGGATATGGCGCGATTAACCTGCGACGCCTGGTGGCAGGCCGGCTGGAATTGCAGCGCCGATTTGGGCCGGCCATGGCAGGCGCAGTCCATGTTTCATTTCGAGGTGCTGCAGGATTTGCCGGAGCCGACGCATATCGTTGACGTGACGCCTTCCTTCCAGGACAAGATCCGCGCCTGGAAAAAGTTCGAATCGGCCGATGACCATCTTTCCAGCATGGTTGAACAGATGGAAGCGCGTGCCCGCTATCATGGCAGTAAAATCGGCGTGAAATACGCGGAAGTCCTGCGCCAGTCGTTTTTCATTCCAAGAAAGGTCGCCATAATCAAGGACTTATATTAAAAATAAGAAAAACAGTAACTATTCACCACTGATTACACGGATGGCACGGATACGGTTAAACGGTCAGACAGTCGGACGGTCGAACAGTTGGACTTATCATCAGTGTTATCCGTGTGATCCGTGGTAAAAATGTCTTTGGATATGCTACCTGTGCAAATGAAAAAAATAAATCTGTGGGGTTTTTCGGTTGATGATATCGGGTTGGACGGCTATTCAACCGAGGAACATCTGGATAACATCCTGAACTTTCTGGACGAATATCAGATTAAAGCCACTTTTTTTGCGGTGCCGGAAGTGGCAGGCAAAAAGATGAGCGCGCGCCGCGGTTATGTATCAATTCTGAGGGACGCAATCCGGAGGGGCCATGAAGTGGGCCAGCACGGCGTCACCCATGATCGTTTTGAAATTGGGATTCCGCCCGAGATGATTATGATGCTGCCACATGAAGGCCCGGCCCGTGCTTTTCTGGCGGAAAACAGAGAAAAACTTAAAAGCGAACACACGGTGGAAAAAATCCGCCGGAAGCTCAGCGAAGGCCGGAAGATATTGGAAGATGCCATCGGGACGCGGGTGAACGGGTTCCGGTCCCCGGCCCTGCAGTCCTGTGATGCCATGTTTATTGCCCTGGCGGAAGAAAAATATTCTTATGACAGCTCCACTATTTTCCAGAAGGCGGGCTGGGACATATTAAACAACCGGGCATATGTTCCGCAGGAAATCAACCGGGAAAAATTCACGCAACTTCAGAAAGCCGGCCTGCGGGAACTGCCGTTGACAACCGAATACACCTGGTACCTTGGACAAGACAATTTTGACAAGGAATACGATCTTGCCGTGCACGATTTCGATTGCTGTATGAATTCCGGAATCCCGTTTATCAATGCCAGTCATGTCTCACCCATCCAGGAGGGAAACGAGCCGGGTCTTGGATTTGAATTATACCGGAAGCTTATTGAATATTCAAAGGCCGGCGCGAGGAAAAATAAATATGAGATCAAAACCATGACGCTTTTTGAAATTGCGGAGTATGAGTAACCACGAAACACACGGAACGACACGAAATGGATGAAAATCGGATTCTGTTTTTCATTACTAAAAAAAAATATGCAGGAATTATGCACCGAACTTTCGTGTGTTTAGTGTGTTTCGTGGTGAAAAATCTTTTGGTAACGGGCACTGCCCGCGTTAGATAAAGGGGGTAGCACTTGAAACAGCAAGATAAAGTCACATCATTTGATTCTTCGGAAAGCGGCCAGTTTGGCGATGTGTTAACCCGCCGTTCTCAAGCAAGCCCGATGAAAATCGGGTTCCTTGGATTGGGTTATTTTGAGTATTGGCGGATGTATCCGCAATTAAAGAAAATTGTCAGGAATGACCTGGATGGTGTATTTTCGAGGCTGAAAGATGCGCTCAAAGGGTTTGAGGTGGTTTATCCCGGCATGGTTGACACGCTTGACCGCGCCGAGGAAGCCGGAGCAAAATATGCGGCGGAACAGGTTGAAGCGCTTATCATTGTGGAAGGCACTTACATTCCCGATTTTATCACCCTGCATGCCGTCAATCGCGCGGGAAACAATCCCCGGATTATTCTGTTTAATTCCCAAACCGGCAATGACCTGTCGCCCAAGGACGATTATATGGCGACGATGCGCAACAGCGCGCTGATCGGAATTTCACAGCTTACCGGGTCTTTCGACAAGACCAAAGTGCGTTACGAGGTTGTCTGTGGGGAGATCAGCGATCCGAAAGTCTACGGGGAGATCAACAGCCTCCTGACCGTGTATCGCAGCGTGAAAAAACTGAAAAACAGCACTTATGGCCTGGTCGGGCATGTTTTCAGGGGCATGTTTGACCTGGAGTTTGACAAGGCCAAGGTCAAGGGATTTCTCGGCCCGGAAGTGATGACCATTCAGCCGGAACACTTGCTTTCCTGCTGGCAGGCGGTGAGTGCGGAGGCCGTCAATAGCGTTGCCGAAAAGCTTTTCAAACGCTTTAAATCCAAAAAAATAGGGCTTAACGATGTGAAGCGTTCCTGCCGGGTCGGCATTGCGATGAAAAAACTGTATGATAAATTCAATTTGGACGGTCTTTGTTTTCTCGGACAGCATTACCTGGAAAAAATGACCGGCGCGCCGGCCAGGATGGGCGCCTCGCTCCTGCTTGAACAGGACCGGATAATGGTTGCCTGTGAAGGCGACATAGCCGGACTGGCCATGATGCAGTTAATGCATGATTTTACGGGCAATGTGCCTTTCCAGGCGGAGTGGGGCCAGTTTGATTGCCGCAATAATGCCCTCTTCCTGCTGGGGCATGGGATTGCATCGCCCGAAATTGCGAAAAGCGACAAGGAAATAACTTTGACAGCTTCACCAGAGGAATGGGGATTTAAGGGTAGTGGGTTGAATTATGAAATGATCATGAAGCCGGGGCAAGTCACCATGGGTCATTTCCTGAACACCGGCGACAGCTGGCGGATGTTTATTTCGGAAGGCGAGGCGATTGAGTTTCCCTGTCTGCCCTGCGATGAGATTCATGCCATGGTAAAAGTTGAAACGCCGGTTATGGATTATATTAAATCGGTTTTAAGACACGGCGTGGCGCATCACCTGATCGTTGTGCACGGCCATGTTGCGGAGGAACTGAAAAAAACGGCCGAGTTGATGAGAATAGAACATTTAATGATGAAATGAAAGAAAAGGTATCTACTCACCACTGATTACCCCGCCCGGAGCGGGGCGAGCACGGATGCTTGCCACGCTAAAGGCGTGGGCACGGATAATAGAGAGAGGTAGATGCTTTTTCGCCAAGACCACGCAGGGGCCTGGCATCAGTGTAATCCGTGATATCCGTGGTAAAAATGTCTTCGGATATGACACATGAGCAGTTATAAATAAAAAAGGATGTTGTTATGATCAAAATCTTAAAATCGGAGTTTGGAATCAGGATACGAAGGATACAGGAAAAATTAGCCGAAAAAGGATTGGACGCCATGCTGGTCTATGGCGATGAGTACCGCAAGGAAAACCTGCGCTATGTCTCCAATTTTTGGCCGATTTTTGAGCGGGCGGCCTGTTTTATCCCGCGCAAGGGCGAGCCCATATTGGCCGGCGCTCCCGAGGGTGAGCTTTATGCGCGGGAAATGTCGGTTTGGAGCGATTTGCGGAATGTCAGGGAATTTGCCTGCGTATCCGTGCCGGAAGAAATAGATTACCCGCTGGCTAATTTTTCATCATTCAAGGCAATTCTGGGGGAAGTCCTGACCGGCGGAAAACGTCTTGGTATAGTCGGGTTAAGGGATATTTCAGCCCCGGTTATGGAAAGGATTAAGAACGCCGTGACCAGCCTGCAGATTGTGGATGCGGCTGATATCATCACGGAATTGCGCATTATTAAAACCGCCGACGAAATTGCATGCTTGCGCGAAGCTGGGCGGCAGGCCTGTATCGGGTACCGCGAATTATTGAAAACCGCCGTTCCCGGCAATACCGAAACCATGGCCGCCGGTGCGGCGGAGGGGGCGGCCCGGGCGGCCGGCTCCGAGGATATAAATTTCACCGTCTTTGGAAGCGGCAAAAGGGCGGAAACCATAATCGGTCGAGCAACCCAAAAAATAATTGAGGATGGTGATATGGTCATGGCCGCCCTGGCGGTTCAGTATGAAGGCTATGTGGCCACGGTTGAGTATCCCTTTGTGGCCGGCAAGGCCAGTGACGGACAAAAGCGGTTCCTGGGCGCGTTGTTCGAGGCCGCCGACGTTCAGCAGAAATATTTGGCCGACGGCATCATTGCCGGCGAAATGGTCAGGGCCGTGAAAGCCGTATTCAAAAAACACGGTCTTACAAAGTATGACGTTTATCCGCCGATGCACGGCATTGGCCTGGCTGAGGCGGAATCGCCGTATCCCGATGAAAATGCAGAATATGCCCTGACGGAGGGCATGTGCGTGAATTCCGATATCAGCCTGTTCGGCCATCCCGACGGCTCAAACCGGATTGAAGAGGGATTTGTGATCACAAAAAAAGGGCCGGAATCATTGACCCCGTTTATCAGGGAAATGTGCCGGAAAGGGTAACTACTTGTCACGGAGTCAATATAAAAGCCATGAATCCTCATGAACGATTTCAAGCCTGCATGCGTTTTCAGACGGTTGACCGGTGTCCGTTGCAAGAGTGGGCGCCCTGGGGGGTAACGAAAACACGATGGATGAATGAAAGCGGCCGGGATCAGGATGCGGTATTAAGTTATCTGCGCGACTGTGATCCTGAATGCGGTACCGGCGTGGATTTCAGCATGCAACCACCTTTCAACGAGAAAACGCTTTCCGAAGATGACGAAACGATTGTGCGAATGGACCGGATGGGGGTGACCTGCAGGGAGTTTAAGCAGAATCCGGAGACGTCCATGCCGGAATTCATCGGGTTTCCGGTAAAGTCGCCGGCGGACTGGAAAATGATCAAGCATCGGTTTGATCCATCAACCCCGGGTCGTTATCCGGCGGATTGGAACGAACGCGTTGGCGCCTGGAAAACAGAAAAACCGGTTTTACGGTACTACGGATGCGTGGCAAATTACTATGGGGGGCCGAGCCTGTATGGTTTTGTGCGGATGCTCTTGGGGGATGAACGGGTGCTTTATGCTTTTTATGACGAGCCGAATATGGTCCACGACATGATGGAAACCGCCACGGAGTTTTTAATGGCGATGCTACGGAAGGCGTTGCAGGAGGCGCCGGTCACGTTCGTCCAATTCTGGGAGGATATGTGTTATCGCGGCGGTCCCTTGATTTCGCCGGACATGTTCCGGACATTCATGATGCCGCGCTATAAACGCATTACCGACCTTATCCGGAGCCTGAACGTGGATATTATTTTTGTGGACAGCGACGGCAAGGTGGACGAGTTGATTCCGTTATGGCTGGAATCCGGGATCAACGGTGTATTCCCAATGGAGCAGGCGGCGGGTAACGATATCCATGTGTATCGCCGGAAATTCGGCCGGGATTTGTTGATGACCGGCGGGATTGACAAGCGCGCATTGGCGCGGGGCAAGGCTGCAATTGATCAGGAATTGAAAGACAAACTATCATTAGTGGATCAGGGAGGATATATTCCCACGGTTGATCATAGTATTCCACCGGATGTTTCCTTTGATAATTTCTGCTATTATTGGAAGCAGAAAAAACGATTATTAGGGATGAACAATGTCTGATCTGAAATGTGGGAGGACCAAAAAAATGACGCATGGCGGAGCAAAAGTCTGGTATTTCCCCGACGGATATCTTCCGGAGAAATCGGCGGAAGGCAAAATGGAGGCGCACGAGGCCTTGATGCTTTTCAACACGAATGAAAAAGAAGCCGATGTCCTGATTGACGTTTATTTTTCGGACCGTGAACCGGTCAAGGGAATATCGGTCAAGGTTGAGCCGGAGCGGATTAAAACCCTGCGGCTTGATCATCCGCAGGATATGGGCGGGTTAAAGATTCCGCCGCTTACGCAGTATGCCCTGCGGATCAGGTCAAACATCAACATCGTTGCGCAGTTCGGCCGCCTGGATACTACCCAGGTCAATATGGCCTATTATGTGGGTATAGGGTATAATGAATAAACAGATTGTCAGAATAATAAAGGATAAAACATGAGTGCGATCACTCAACGGCGCAAGAGCGTCACGCCGCATGCCATCGTTCCCTTCGAACATTGGATGTGGATTGAGTTGTTGGCTTTTGACAACGAGAGCACGGACTTTGGCGTCCAGGCTTTCCTTGACAAGACCGGATTCGTTCCGGACGTCATGTTGCTCTTCCTGTACTCCGCCGACTTTCTCCACACCCATCAGGGCATGGAGACGGAATGGATTTTCCCGCCGCATTACTGTTCGTATGCGGGCCGACCGTTCAACAAGGAACGTTCCATCCAGCCCTGGACAAACCGGCAACTTCATGGCCTGATCGCCGAACTGCATCAGCATGGTATCCGGGCTTATTGCAGTGTTATGTCGCTGTTTGTGGGGTACCAGCAAGGTGATCACGTCCGGGGTGACTGGGCCAAGGAGCATCCCGAGTTGCTGGAGACGCGCAAGAATGGGGAAAAAATTGCCGCCCTGTTTCCCTTGCATCGTTTTCCGGACGGCAGTTACTACGAAGACTTTTTCTGCAAAATCCTGGTGGCGGTGCTGAAGGACTATGGCTTTGACGGTTTCCATGCCGCCGACGGATACAGCAGTCCGCGTCTGCCCCTGTGGGAGACCGACTACTCCGACGATATGGTGGATCAGTTTTGCCAAACCGCAGGAATAACACTGCCGAAAGAATTTTCCGGCCAATGCGAGGGCAACCCTGATAGAATGGAACAGCGAGCGGTTTGGATCTGGACCCACTGCCGGTTGGAATGGATCGAGTTTTACGCAAACCGATGGGAGCATTTTTGCGCCAAGGTTTGTGCCGAGTTACATGCCCACGGGAAGACCATTTCGCTCAACAATGCCTGGACCAAGGATCCTTTCCAGGCTTTGTACCGCTACGGTGTGGACTATGCCCGGCTGGTCCGGGCCGGGGCGGATGGATTTATCGCTGAGACCGTGGGAGCTGGGGTATCAATCGGCGCGGATGGCATCCCGCCGGCCGACCCGTATTATGAATTCATGGCCATGCCCTTCCTGATGAAAGCATACACGCCGCAGGTGCCGATCAACCACCTTAGCGGCACACGGGATACGTTTGAACAATGGGACGTCCTGACTCATGCGCGCACGGTGCTGGAGAGGGAGATCTACTCGCTGAGTAGCTTGCGGATATGGAACGCCAAAGCCGGATGGCAACCGTGTTGCGCCGGGCCGGTGCATTGTCTGAGTACCGACGTCCTCGCGGACGAGTGGCGCTGGTTGCATGAAAAGTGGCAGGTGGGGTTCTCGATGCGTCCGTTGCGGGAGTTGGGCGCAACCGTGATTTGGTCGGATGAAGCGTTCCGCAGGCAGTTGCCGGAGTTCGTGGCGACACGACGCTGGACCACACACAAGCTGGTGTACGAACTGCTGACCCAGGGCGCGCCGTTGCATACGGTGGCCCGGATCGAGGACTTGGGTACCGTCAGCGGACCGCTGGTCGTGTTGAATCCGCATCTTTACCCGCAAGAGGAGCTGAAGGCCCTCCTGGCCTATGACCGCGGGGCGGTGGTCATGATCGGCGATAAGGCCCAGGCATTGCCGAAGGCCGACTTGGAGTTTGCCGATGTCTACTCCCCCGGCGAGTTATTGTGCCGGGTTTATGGGGCATCCCCGTTGTTGGAAATCGCCATGGAGAAAGAGGGCGGGGAAAATATTCCCCCGGACCTGATGGCAGTTCCCGAGCCGATGTACTACCCGCAGGCTTTGTACTTCCGGAAAGTTTCGGCTGGTTTTCTGAATGCTTGCACGGCGGCGATCATAGAGTGTGCCGGGGCACCCAAAGTGAGCGGTGGCTCA
Source organism: Verrucomicrobiota bacterium (assembly GCA_043814705.1). Classification (GTDB taxonomy): domain Bacteria; phylum Verrucomicrobiota; class Kiritimatiellia; order JAAZAB01; family JAAZAB01; genus VSJD01. The sequence goes on from JBDRJR010000129.1 coordinate 22,719, forward strand.
AAAGCGGTGAAGGTCTTTGCCATGCAGGGCGATGACCGTTTGCTTCGTGTGTACATGGGCAACGACAGCCAGTATTACGCATCGGCAGAAATTGATGTCCGGCGCGCAATAGCGAGCATCAAAACCCTCACGGATTTCCCGCCCATGCCGGTGCTGCCCGACGGAAGCAAGTTTTCGTTACGAGTGCCGTCCAAGGGCATGGTCATTCTGGAAGTGACGCTTAAATAGGCACAGGGTATAACGAATAAACCAAGGCCATAGAATGAACGAACGCGAACGATTTGTGCGCACGTTGACCTGCGATCATCCTGATCGTCCCAGTTATGGCGACTACCTGGCTTTTGATTCAACCCAGGAACGCTGGGAAAAGGAGGGGTTGCCCAAAGGGTTGACGCGCCAGCAGGTGTTCGATTATTTCGGCTTTGATCATATTGATATCTGGGGTAATGACCGGTTGCCTGTCAATGAATCGGTCATGCCGTGTTATTCGGCGGAAACCATTGAGGAAACAGCGGAATATATTATCCGGAGGGAAAGCGGCGGCGATGTTGTCAAGCTATTGAAAAATACCCCGCCGCCCGCCATGCCCCAGTTTCTTTCCTATCCGGTTACCGACTGTAAAAGCTGGCTGGATCTGAAAAAACGGCTGGATCCCGACACGCCGGGGCGCCTGCCAGGCGATCTTGCCAAACGGGCGCATGATTCGCCAAATCGTCAGACGCCGCTCGGTGTCTGGTTGGGAGGCACCTACGGCCTGATCAGGAACTGGATGGGCGTGGAAAATGCCAGCTATCTCTTCCATGATGACCCTGCACTGGTGGAAGAAATGATTGAGCACCTCACTTTTTTCTATTCCACAATAGCCGCCAAAATATTTGATGCTGGAGTTAAACTCGACTGGGTGATGTTCTGGGAAGACATGTGTTATAACCATGGCTCGCTATTGTCACCGGAAATGTATGCCCGTTATTGCCTGCCATTTTACCACACTATGATGGAACTGGTCCGGCGCAACAACGTCAAGGTAATCATGCTGGATTGTGACGGTAACATCAATGATCTGATTCCTTTATGGCTTGATGTTGGAATCAACGTTATGCATCCGATGGAAGTAGCCTCCGGAATGGATGTCCGGGAAATCAGACGCCAATATGGGAACCAAGTTCGTTTTCTGGGCGGTATTGACAAGCGTGCTGTAGCCAGTGGCCCGGCGGCCATTGACACCGAGGTCATTCCCAAAGTCAGTGCCATCATGAAAAGCGGCGGAGGCATGGTGGTGCAATGCGATCACGGCGTCCCCCCTGATATTTCCCTCGCTGATTTTACGTATTGCCATGATCTTATCCGAAGACTTTTTGAAAAGGGATAAAGCAGGAGAATGAGGCGTAAGAGAGGCATAAGTCAGAACGCATAAGGACGCGCTGTCAAGACTCGTTGGAAATGTCTCCTTTTTATGTCGGCATGTTATTGCATTTGCTCGTGTTCCACCCCTACCAAGAATGGGCTTACATAGCTCGTCGGAGGGGGCGGAATCCGAGCGCTTCCTTAGAATGTGGCGTCGCCACTGGTGGTTTACGGCTGGGACATAGGGGATACGTGGTCGATCCTGCAGGCGCCGGAAAATTTTGCGATTGTGCGCGAGCTGGCCGAAGCGCTGGGGGCCGGGGTCGGTTCCTCGCGCGCCGCCGTGGACGCGGGCTGGATGCCATATTCGCACCAGGTCGGCCAGACCGGCAAGACCGTCTG
>JBDRJR010000130.1:0-11693 GCA_043814705.1 Verrucomicrobiota bacterium
TCGGAACAGAATAAACACAGATGGGAAAAACCGGAACTGCGGTTTTGATAATGGTCCTTCATAGCCCTCGGTTTTATTGGGGTTTTCCCACAGTCAATAGCCCACAGCCCTCAGCCAAAGCATCCTATGGGATGCTACTGAAGCAAATTCAATTCCCTGTGTTTACCGGCAATCTTATCGGCCAGGCGGTCAAGCGCCTCCAAGGACGCAGTTTGTGGCAAGCCTTGGCAGAGCACGGTGTCCAGGACTTCGACCTTGAGGTTCGGGATCAGGCCGGCAATCTGTTCCGCCGCCTTACTGCTCCAGCCGTAGGAACCGATGACGGCGGCAAACTTCAATTTAGGCCGCAAGGCATTGGCCAGGTGCGCGGCATAAAAGACGGCCGGATGCGCTCCGAGATGCACGGTGGGCGTGCCCACGACCAGTGTAGCCGCATCCACCAGCGCCATGGCCAGCTTGCCGATATCGGTTACGGCCAGATTAAACGGCATCACCCGAACGCCGCGCTCCACGAGCGTGCCGGCCAGGTGGTTGACCATTATCTCCGTGCTGCCGTGCATGGATACGTAAGGCAGGATTACCTCGTTTTTCGGCGTATCGGAAACCCAATCATGGTAGGCGTTGATAATGAATGCCGGGTGGTCGAACAACGGTCCGTGGCTTGGTGCGATCCGCTCGATGGCAAAAGTCTTCAGCTTTTCCAGGTTTTTACGGATTACGGCGCGGAACGGCATCATGATTTCAGCGTAGTATCGCTTGGCGGCTTCGTATACGCGGCCTTCGTCGGTGACATGCAAATCGCTGGAGGCCAGGTGTGAACCGAAAAAATCACAACTGAACAGGATGCGGTCTTCGCGCAGGTACGTGCACATGGTTTCCGGCCAATGCACCCAGGGCGTATAGACAAACTCCAGCGTTTTACCGCCCAGCGCCAGGGTGTCGCCATCGGCGACGACCCTGATCCGGGACTCGGGCACCGCGAGGTGATCCATAACCAGCGCCTTGCCCTTGGCGGAAGTAACCAGCATGGCCGCCGGGTACTTTGACAGCACGCAGGGAATCAGGCCGGAATGGTCCTGTTCGGCGTGATTGGCAATGATATAATCCAGGCGCGGGACGTGTTCCAATTGCGCCAGCAGTTCGCTCTGCATCGTGGGATCGGCCGTGTCAATGAGCGCTGTGCCGGTCTGACCCTGCACCAGGTAGGCATTGTAAGTGGTGCCATCCGGCAGGGGAATCAGCGCATCAAACAGCCGCCGGTTCCAATCCTGGGCGCCCATCCAATACACACCGCTGACAATTTGGCGGGCATTCATAATGCAGGGTTTACGCTTTCCAGAGACCGTGCAGGTTGCAGTATTCGCGGGCGGTCACACCGGCCGGGTCCGTAATGCCCTCGAACAAGGCGCTGGGCGCATCGCCTGGTTTCAGAAACTGGCGCAAACTCCGGCCGTCAATGCTCAATTCAATCCACTCGATATAATGTTTCTCTTCCATGGGGTGGGGGATACTGCCGACCGTGACCTTGATGCCGGCGGCGGTACGCTCGATCACCGGCACGTGTTTTTCGCGCGACGCGTCCACCGTGTTTTCCTGCATCAGTTTCATCGGCTTGTTACAGCACACAAGCTCGCCCGCGCCGGCATGCACGATTACCACCATGTTGCCGCAAATTTCACATTTATACACGTCTGATCGCTTTGTCATGATGCATCCCCCTTCAATGTATAGGAATTTTCCGCCATTGGCGGATGCTACTCTGCGAAGTAAGCCTCCCGGCCTTCGCAGTCCGGCCTTCGCAGCTAGGAGCTTTGCTCCGGCGGAGTAGGCCCGGAGGCTTTGCTACGGCGGAGTAGGCTCGCTATAAGCACGAGTCCGGCAACAGCCGGACAAAGTTTGCCCAGCACTATCCGAGGTTGTAGCCGGGGGCGTTGACCCCGGATCCGCGATCGCGGCTACAGTTAAAAGTTGCCCGGCAACTGCGGGCCTAATTAAACCCCTACGGAAAGACCGCGGCCGCTTCGTAGCCGGGTCCGCCAAATATAAATGTGGTCATTGCAAAATTGCTTCCGGAAAGGCGAACAACCCAGGTTCCCGTGGATTCCTGATACACGGCGGGATCGGCTTTCTTGTCGCCATCATAATCGCCGGCTACGGAAACGAATCCTGCTCCGCCGATTGTGAACGAGGAAGGCACGGGCGAAAAAATGGAGGAAGGCCAATAAGTCCAGAGGCCGGCCCCGGCGTCGAATAACGCCGGATCGGCTTTGGCGTCACCGTCGTAATCCTGCGGCACGGTTTGGCCGGATGTGCCGATTGCCCATTCACGCGGGGCATAAGCGCTGGCTGATAAGATGGCAAGCCAATACCCTGTTTTGCCCATGACCATGGACCGGACTTGGAACACAGCGGGGTCCGTCTTGCCGTCGTCATCATAATCAGCCGGGCAGGGACTGTAGCTGGAATTGCCAAAAAATCCCTCGGTTAAAGCATAACCCTGGCCGGAGAACCGTATTTGCCACAAACCGGAAGACTGCTGGAAAACGGCCAGATCCGCATAGCCGTCGCCATCGTAATCGCGCGGGAGCGGCGCATAACCAGCTCCACCCATGAAGGCCGTGGCGGAGTTATTGCCGCTGGCCGACAATAAAACAATCCATTGGCCGGTAGCCTGCGCATAGACCGCGATATCGCTTTTACCGTCGCCGTCAAAATCCCGAGGAATCGGCTGATAACCGGTGCCGCCCAATTGGTAGGTATTTTCCCGGTACCGGTTGCCGGACATCATGACCTTCCAAAGGCCGGTGGCGCGTTGATAAACCGCCGGATCAGCCTTGCCGTCGCCGTCAAAATCGCAGAGCGCATTGTCCGTGGCGGCCATACTGCGCCGCCAGCCGGAATCGCCGGCGCTGAACGACGTTGTGAGCATGCCTTGCGGCCGCCATTTCCGGGAAGTCAACCAATAATAATAAGTGACCGCGGGCAAGGCCGTGGTATCGTTATAACTGGTTGCGCCGGTTTCGGCGATAGTCGCGGCGGTATTCGGGTCGGCGCTGGTGGAGCGCATAATCCGGTAACTGGTTGCACCCGTTGCCGCCACCCATGTCAGCCGGACACCGCTGGTGTATGCGCCTTTACTGGCCGCCAGGGCGGTGGGCGCCAGCAGGTTGCGATAGCCGCTGTCCACGCCGCTGAATGACGTCAGTGTGGCGCAGTTGCGGGCCTTGATCCAGTAATAATACACCGTGCCCGGCACCACCGCGTAATCATCATAACTTAAACTGGTCAACGTGGCGATGAGTTGCGCTTGGTCGGAATTAGTGATTGTGTGGCGATAAAGCAAATAATCGCTGGCGTCGGTGACGGCCGTCCAGGTGATACCGATTCGATCTGAATAATCGCCTTTCGTGGCGGCGGGGGTGAGCACGGTTGGCGCCCAGTCGGGCGCCCAGGAGACTTCATCCACCCAGCCGGCGTCCTGGCCGTTGGAAACCGAGGTGTCTTTGGTGTACTTCCAGGTGTTGGTATGCGTTCCGGAACCCAGCGCGACGGAATACAGGGCCCAATCCGTTTCACCGCTGATGGCGTTCGTTTCCTGGCCGTCAATCAGGAACCGGAGATAGTCATATCCCGTTTCGGACGATACCTTCCACCAGAATGATAACGTGCCGGGACCGGTCACGATTGTTTGCAGGTAGGATTGTTCGCAGTGCGAAATAGGGCCGGATTGCGCCGCCAGCACGCCATCATGAGTTGTGTTGGACTGCGCAAACCAGTTTTGATGTCCGCCAACGAACCAGGTCAGGTAAGTGGCGTTCAGGGCCGTGCCCAGATCGGCGGTGATATTGCCCCCGTAACAGCCAACCTGGTCCCAGGCCCAGGCCACAGCGGAGGTCCAGGCCGGCGTCAAACTCTGCGCGGCCGCCATCCAGGCCGCGCGGATATCGGTGTAATCGGTATATGGGGTGCAGTAGTCGGTTAACGTGTGGTAAGCGATTTGGGCGGCGTTTGACCAGCCGATTCCCAGAGCGGAAGCATTGGTGTCACTTAGCAGATAGAAAAAATGGTTCTGGACGCTGTTATTGTAATGCACGCCGCCGTTATCCCCGGAGCCTGTATACCAGTAAGTGCCCTTGTAGTAACTGGGCTGTTTGCCGTTTATTCCTACGGTGGCGCTGTTGCCGGGATCGCGCATGTCGCGCAGGGCTATGGGAGCCAGCGGGGCGTCAGAAGATGGAATGCAGTCTTCGCCGATCAGCCAATCCGCCGTTCCGGCCGCTTTGCCCGGATAATGGGCGCGGCCGTCCGTCTGGTTGGCGAACTCCACGCAGGCGCCAAAGATGTCGGAGAACGATTCGTTGAGCGCGCCGGATTCATACGCGTAAATCAGGCCGGCGCTGTATTCGGTCACGGCATGCGTGAACTCGTGCGCACAAACGTCCAGCACGGCCAGGGGGTTAAAATTAGTTCCATCGCCGTCGCCAAACCAGAAATTTGTCCCATCCCAGAAGGCATTATTATAATTATCGCCAAGGTGCACAATGGCCCAGGCCAATGCCCCGCTATCGTCGAAGCTGTCGCGGCCGTGCACGTTCCCATAGTATTGCTGGGTATAATCGAAATTGACGGCGGCCGACATTTCCGCGCGGTCTTCCGGAATCCAGGTGCTGTTGGTTCGAAAGGCGTAATTGGTGGCATCCGGATAAAGCGCGCTATTCGTGGAAATATTGTAAACCAACCACAGCCAATTTGTGCTATAAAGATAATTCGTGCCATTTAAGGTAATGCAGTTGGTCACCGTAACCATATTGGTGGTGACTTCTTCGCCGGCCAGGATGGCGCCGGTGATGTTGGTGGTGGCGAACTTGACGTCGTTGTAACGCAACAACACGCAGTCGTCCTGCGCGTCAATCCAGTAGCGCCAGGCGTTTTCAGCGGTTGGTTCGCAGGTCATGGTCAGGGCGTAGGCCAAGCGGGGCTCAGTTTTATAAGCGAAGATCACGAGTTCGGGCTGATTGAGCGGGGCCGCGCCGCTCTGGCCGAGGCTGGCCAGATCTTCCGTGGCTATGCGCACGGCATCGTCGGACGTGATTTGCGCTTTAACATCCACGGCGATATTCGGCACGTAACGGCCGTTGACTTGATAGGCGGCGCCGGCCTGGTTGAAGTGAACAATGACTGCGCCCCCGAATACTTTCAAGCCCTGGTAAATCTGTTCGGTGCGAACGTGCCGGAAACCCAGGGCATCGTCCTGGACTTTCCGGACGGCAAATTCGTTTTGCGCTTCCCGGATGCCCATGATGCCGGAGAGATTATCCAGTACCGCGATCGCCTTTGCTTCCGGTTGCGCGGATGACGCGGCTTGGAGTCCCTTGCCGGCGGAGAATGCCTGGCGCGCGCCGAGATCCTGGCCGCGGATGGAAAAAGGGGTGCCGAGTTCGGTATTCCACTCGATCTGAACGCTTTCGGCGACGGCCGCCGCGGCCAGCTTCCGCTGGGTATCCGTTGCGGGACGAACTGCCCGGAGAGATGCCGGTGTTATAAAGGCGGCGGAGGCCGTGCCGGCCTGTGGCTGAACGGCCCAGCCGGCGGCACCGGTCAACATGAACGCGCCGAGGGCCGACAGCAAAACCAACCGGTGGACATGCAAAGGCGCTATGAATTTCATAGGCATCCCATAAATCGTAGAATAAGACTCTGTCAGACACAAGGCCAATTTATACTTAAATCTGTAAGGCCATATTATAGATTAAGCTCCTGAAATGTCCACTGTAATTTAGCATGGGAATTTCCCGCCAGAGGCGGGTCCGCCTCCGGCGGATAAAGTTTTATTCCCTCTCCCTGGGGAGAGGGCAGGGTGAGGGGCGTTTTTCAAGTTGCAGGCCCCTCACTCGATCCCGATGCGCTTAGCGATCGGGATCGACCTCTCCCCAGGGCGAGGTGAAATAGTTGCCCTGAAGTATGCGCTTCGCTTAACTTCAGGGTCTATTCATATCCTTTACATCAGCTTGGCCCTGAGATATTATCCACCATGGATGTTTTTACACACGGATCCCTGCCATGAAAAAAAAGCGAAAAGCGGATTTATCTTCACCCCGTTTGGAAACCGTGGCCCTGCATGCGGGCCAACAGCCGGACCCGGTTACCGGCGCGCGGGCGGTGCCCATCTATCAGACCACGAGCTACGTGTTTAAAAACACCAGGCACGCGGCCGACCTGTTTGCGTTGAAAACTTTCGGCAATATTTATTCGCGCATGATGAATCCGACCACGGACGTGCTGGAGAAGCGGCTGGCGGCCTTGGAAGGCGGCACGGGCGCGCTGGCCACCTCGAGCGGCATGGCCGCCATCTTCCTGGCTATCCTGAACATTGCGCGCGCGGGTGACCATATTGTCAGCTCCGCCTCGCTCTACGGCGGGACTGACACCCTTTTCCGGTTCACTTTGCCCCGCTTGGGGCTGGAGGTGACGTTCCTGGATGATTTCACGCCCGCGACCGTGCGCGCGGCCATCCGGCCGAACACGAAGGCGGTATATGCGGAAACCATCGGCAATCCCAAGGGCGACGTGCCGGATCTTAGAGGTGTTGCGGCGGCGGCCCATCGGGCGGGGGTGCCTTTCATTGTTGACAACACGTGCGCGCCGGTGTTGTGCCGGCCGATCGAACACGGGGCGGACGTTGTGGTGCATTCCTGCACCAAATGGATCGGCGGACACGGCACTTCCATCGGCGGCGCCATAGTGGATGGCGGTCGGTTCGATTGGTCCCGCGGTCGGTTTCCGGAATTTACGGTGCCGGATGAAAGCTATCACGGCATTATTTACTGGGATGCGTTTCGCAATCTACCCGGGCTGGGCAATGTGGCTTATATTCTCAAGGCGCGCGTGCAAGGCATGCGTAACATCGGAATGTGCCCCAGCCCCTTCAATGCGTTCCTGTTCCTGCAAGGTCTGGAGACTTTGCCGTTGAGGATTGATCGGCAATGCCGTAACACGCTGGAATTGGCGCGTTGGTTGAAGAAGCATCGCCAAGTGGCCTGGGTCAATTACACCGGCTTGCCGGGCCATCCCTGGCATCGGACGGCCGGGCGTTATCTGAAGGGCGGATTTGGCGCCGTGTTGGGCTTCGGCATCCGGGGTGGCCGCAAGGCCGGCGAGCTGTTTATCAACTCGGTCAAGTTAGCGAGCCACTTAGCCAACATCGGCGACGCCAAGACCCTGGTGCTCCATCCGGCCTCGACGACGCACCAGCAACTCAGTCCGGAAGCCCAGCGATCTGCGGGGGTTACGCCCGAATTCATTCGCGTGGCCGTGGGCTTGGAACATATCAAGGACATCCAGGCCGATTTTGACCAGGCGCTCAAGGCGGTGCGCTGAAATTAGTCAAAGAGTGTAGGTGTATGGGTGTATGGGAGTAAAGAGTTTTTCCGCACTCCCACACTCCCAAACCCCCATACTCCCTTACTTTAATTACATTGGGAGAATCACACATCATGGCAAAAGCAAAATCGGCCTACGCGTCAGCGGGCGTGGATATTGACAACAAAATGGCGGCGCTCCGGGCGGTCAAAAAAATGGTGCGTTCAACCAGGGTGCCCGGTTTGCTCAGCGAGATCGGTTCCTTTGGCGGACTCTTTGCCGCGCCGGGCAAGGACCAGGTGCTGGTGGCCAGCACGGACGGTGTCGGCACCAAGCTCAAGGTGGCGGGAATGGCCGGACGGCACGATACGGTGGGGCAGGATATTGTCAATCATTGCGTCAATGATATCCTGGTGCAGGGCGCCCGGCCGCTGTTTTTCCTGGACTATTTTGGCACGGCCCGGTTTGAAGGGCCGGTTTTCAAGGCCGTGGTGCAGGGCTTATGCAAGGCCTGCCGCGCAAACGGGTGCGCGCTGATCGGCGGGGAGACCGCCGAAATGCCGGGACTTTATCCCGCGGGCGAGTATGACCTGGTGGGCACGATTGTCGGGGTGGTTGATCGTAAAAAAATTATAACGGGTCAAGACATCCGGCCGGGCGACGTGATTATCGGCCTGCCTTCCACCGGCCTGCACACCAATGGTTTTTCGCTGGCGCGTAAAATAATTTTTGAGCAGGAAAAGCTCAAAATCGGAGACATTTTGCCGGGCGTCGGGCGCCGCGCAGGCGATGTTCTGCTTGCAGTGCATGCCAGTTACCTGCTTCCCGTGCAACGGCTGATGGAGCGCGTGACTATCCGCGGCATGGCTCATATAACCGGCGGCGGGTTTTACGACAATGTGCCGCGGGTTCTGCCAAAGTCGGTGGACGCTGTGTTTGACCGCTCCGCCTGGACGGTGCCGCCTATTTTCCGTTTTCTTCAGGAGCGTGGGGCAGTGGCGCGCGAGGAAATGTTCCGCGTCTTCAACATGGGCATCGGCCTGGTGATTATCGTGCGTTCTGCCGACCAGGACAAAGCCATGGCCGTCTTGAAAGCGGGTAGGGCCGCCCCGCGCCTGATCGGCCGGATCGAACAAGGCTTTGGTACCGTGCGAATGCTGAACTGATCCAAAGACAGAGGTCGAAGGTCAGAAGTCAGAGGTCAGCAAACAATTGTTTGTTCCTGGTTCTTCGTTTTTCGCTCCACGCCTTGTCCCCCGTAGCTTTAGCGAAGGAGGATCTACGCTTAACGCTCCCACCTACGCCAAGGCTACGGGTGGGCAGGCCACGTGCTTCCAGACGGCGTAGCGATTGCTCTCGGTCGCCTGGATGCACCAGAAGTCGTCGGAAAGCTCCCGGCTTTCCAGGTAGGCGTAGGGTATCTGGCCGTAGCCGCCCTGGCCCCACGCGGCGCCCCAGGAGTTGCGGAACAAAACCATGCGCGTACTTTCCTGATAGCCCACGGCCATAACCGCATGGCCACCCAGCATCCGCTCGCCTTTCCGTGGCAGGCGAATGCGGCCCGTGCGCGCGACGGTCGCGGACATGACATGCTCATAAACGGCGAAGCCGAACACGAACGGCAGGCCCATGGCTATGCAGGCTTTCATTTCGGTCAGTGTGTTCAGGCGCTGATAGGCGGTCACCTGATGATCGCTGGCTTCCGTAAAGCACGTGGGCGTTGGTTTCTTGGCAAAGCGGCTGATAATATACGGCCACAGGCTCTCGCGGCAGACGCCCAGGGCTTTCAACGTTTTGATCCCGGTGCGTAGCATGGCGCCCGAATCTTCCTGCACCGTGCCCATGGCGGCACGCGTGTTGTAATAGACAAACAGACGGCTGAGGTCAGCAAAGGAATTTGCGATTTTTGATTGCCGATTTTCGATTTTGCAGAACTTCAGAGCCTCTTGCAAAACTCCTGGCGGACGCGATCCGGCATGCGCCGGACGTCCCTCCATTGCACAAATGGCCGTTTGTCTTGGTTTTTGGAGGGCCATCCGGCACATGCCGGATCGCGGCCGTCTTGTCAGGGAGTTTTGCAAGAGGCTCTTCAGTTCGAGGAATTCCAGCGCGCCCACCAGGGCCTGGGCCGTGCAACTGCCCAGACTTTCCTGGTTCTCCACGGGCGAGCAACGCTCGCGCAAGTCCGCGCGCGCGGGCAGTTTGCGGGGCACGCGGAAGACCGCCGTAAACGGAATGTCGCGCGTATCCGGCACGTCCGGTAGCCAACCCAGTTTATAGTGCGTTGCCATGACGGAACATCCGTGTCAGGATTCAAAGAAAAGCTTTTCCCTTTGTTGAGAATCTTATATACTGGCGTTGCTGGTTCATACAAGCGTTTTTAATGCATAATAATTTTCCGCCGAGTCCGCCTACGGCGGACAAAGTTGGTAGGATGGGCGCTACGCGCTGCGTCCGGCGGTTGCCGGACGCCTCCCGCATGAAATAGTTGCCGAAGGCTTGATTAATCCGGCTGGGATACAGGAAAGACATGACATCATCACACGAACAAAAAGTAGCGGTGGTCACCGGGGGCGCCGGATTTCTGGGTTCGCACCTTTGCGATTACCTGGTCGGCCAGGGTTACCGCGTCGTATGCTTAGACAATCTCATTACCGGCAATTTGGATAATATCAGCCAGCTCCGTCAGAACGGGGCGTTTAGGTTTATCCAGCTTGACGTGACCAGGCACATTGAGATCGAGGGGCCGGTGCATTTCGTGTTCCATTTTGCCTCGCCGGCCAGTCCGGTGGATTACCTGAAACTGCCCATCCAGACCTTGAAGGTGGGCGCGCTGGGCACGCACAATGCTTTAGGGCTGGCGAAGGCCAAGCAGGCTGTCTTCCTGCTGGCTTCCACCTCGGAGGTCTATGGCGACCCGCTCGTGCATCCCCAGCCGGAATCGTATTGGGGCAACGTCAATCCCATTGGGCCGCGGGGCGTGTATGACGAGGCCAAGCGTTTTGGCGAGGCCATCACCATGGCTTACCATCGCACCCATGGCGTCAACACCAGGATTGTGCGGATATTCAATACCTACGGTCCGCGCATGCGCCCCAACGATGGACGCGTCGTGCCGGCCTTCATCAAGCAGGCGCTCTCCGGTGAACCCCTTACCCTGTTCGGCGATGGGCGCCAGACCCGCAGTTTCTGCTATGTTTCCGACCTGATCCGCGGCATTTATGCCCTGGCGCTGAGTTCGGCGCACGATCCGGTCAATATCGGTAATCCCCGCGAGATGACCGTCCTGGAATTTGCCCGTAAAATTCTGGAACTCACGAAGAGCGTCTCCCCGCTGGAGTTTCATCCCTTGCCGGTGGATGATCCCAGAACCCGCCGTCCGGACATCAGTCAGGCGCGTTCCCTGTTGCGCTGGGAGCCGGAAATATCCCTGGAAGAAGGCTTGCAGGAAACCATCGCGTATTTTACAATGTTGCTGAAAGCGTAGCCGTTCACGGCTCGAAATTAGAAATTCGAAATTGGAAATTAGTAAAAAAGATTCTGATTCGGTGCCAATTTTCGATTTAAAGTTTCGATCCGGAATGCATTCATTAACAAGGTCAAGGCATGCAGGCCAAATTTCTAATTTCAAACATCCAATTTCAGCGTTAATTAAAAAAGAGGTGCTACCATGATTTTGCGATATGTTCTGCCGGATGGTGCGCGGAAGGAATTTGAGCTGGGCCGGAAATCCATTACCATCGGCCGTGGGACTGACGCCGATGTGATGATTGCCGACAAGCTGGCCTCCCGCATTCACTGCGGGATTTCCTACAAGGACGGCAACTATTACCTGCGCGATTTTGACTCACGCAACGGCACCCTGGTCAACGACCGTTTGATTGAAGACTGCCGGCTTAATCCCGGCGACCGTATCCAGGTGGGGGACATGATCTTAACGGTGGAAGCATCCCCGCGCAAGGGAACGGTAATGGTCCTGCGCGAGCTTAAAGACGAGATGGCCAAGGGCAAGGGCTATCACACGATTCTGCAGGAAATTATCCGGGACGAGAAAGAAACCAGTGATCAGTGATTAGTTGTCAGTGATCAGTGTGTGCTCTGTCGTCCCATCCTTTGTCTTGTGAACCGCCGCTACACGTTCTGACCCATTATTACGGCTTGCTGTTTCCATCCGACTGATCACTGATTACTGATCACTGGCGTCCCACAGGGACGCCATGGGCTGTGGACTGTAGGCCGTAGGCCGTGGGTCGGAACAGAATAAACACAGATGGGAAAAACCGGAACTGCGGTTTTGATAATGGTTTTTAATAGCCCTCGGTTTTATTGGGGTT
>JBDRJR010000131.1:0-51693 GCA_043814705.1 Verrucomicrobiota bacterium
AACCCCAATAAAACCGAGGGCTATTAAAAACCATTATCAAAACCGCAGTTCCGGTTTTTCCCATCTGTGTTTATTCTGTTCCGACCCACGGCCTACGGCCTACAGTCCACAGCCCATGGCGTCCCTGTGGGACGCCAGTGAATCCGAAACGAAGAACGATGAACAAAGAACCAGGAACTCTTTAGTCCAAATGGCCTAACAGCCTTCAGCCTACAGTCTATTTTCTCAGATATACGTCAGCACAGAAACGATTGCCGAAATAATGAAGAGCGCCGCAATGGAACGCACGACGGCCCGCGTGGCGGCCTGCGGCACCTCCGTAATGGAATAACGCACGCTGAGCCCTTCCATGATGCAAATGCACGCCGTGAACAGCCCGGGAACCAGGGTCTTGGCCAGCAGGTTGTACACGTCCGCCGGGCGCAGGCCTTTCAAGACGGTATTCATGAAAATCACCGGGTCCGTGGCGCCGACACCGAAAAGAATGCCAAAAGCGTAACCGCTGACAAACGCGACGATGGTAAACCAGATGGTCAGGCAGAAAACGGCAAGGGCAAAAGCCAGGGCCCGCGGGATGGCCAGATAGAGCAGAGCATCCAGGCCCTGGGCCTCCAGCACCCTGATCTCGCCAAACACTTTCATGTTGGCCAGTTCGACGGCGATGGCCGTGCCACTGCGCCCGATGACAATGAAATTGACCAGGAGCGGAGCAACCTCGCGGAGAATAACCGTAACCAGGACGGTGCCGAGCATTGCGGATTGTCCTGCCTTGCCCAGCCAGACCTGGGCCTGCACGACGACCGAGATGCCGGTCAGAAATGCCACCAGGGACACGAACCGCAGCGCCTCCACACCGGTGAACAAGACCTGGCGCGCGAATACTGCGCGGGTGGTGCGCGGCCAATTTTGCAACCGGACTGCCTGGGCCAGGATGCTCCCCAGCACGGCAAACAGATGCGCGGCGGTCCGTATTCGGGTGATGGTGTGTTGACCTATCGTCCCGCTGAATGTCATGGGCATTCCTAAATCCGCGCGTAAGAACGCGCGTCTGATGGTCCGTCACCGGTAGGGCTTCAGATGCAATTCCGTCCGAATATTGTTGATTATCTTCAATATGCGTCGTCCGTACTCGACGTATATTTGGGCGGCGTCCAGACTGCGGCTGGAGTTCGGATCGTGGAAGACCGCGCCGAGATGCGGTTCGATGGAAATACCGCCGTCATAGCCGCGCGCGAAAAGGTCCTTGATGATTTTGGGAATGTCGCCGTGGCCTTCCCCGGGATAAGTGAAGACGGCCTTGTTGGCGGCCTTGTCCCAGATACAGTCCTTGATGTGAATATAGGCGACGTGCTCGCGGACATGGGAATAAAATTCCCAGGCGGACTGCTTGGGATAGGGTTTGGGTTTACTGCGGTCATCGCTGGCCACCGGGTTAGCGGTGTCGAAAAGCAGTTTCAACCCCGGCACGTTTTCCAGGAGCTTGAGCGTGAATTGCCAGCCCATTCCGCCATAGTTCATGCAGTTTTCGTGCAGGGCCGTGAGCCCGGCATCCGCAAACATCCGCTGGATTTCACGGACCCGCCTGAATCGTTCCGCCTCCATCTGGTCTTCGCCGTCGCGCACGGCAAAACTCATGATGCGCACTAATTTTGTGCCCAGCTTCTGCATGCGCGGAATTGAGCGGCGCGTTTCCGCCAGCGAAGTCTCGAAAGGCTGGTCAATATGTTTGCTCCAGTTGGCGATGGCAGAGCCGAAACAGTTAATGCGTACGCCGGCCTCTGCCAGTTTGGCGGCCAGCCGGTCAAAAGCCGCGTCGGAAATGTCGTGAATCCAGCCGACCGGGAAATCATCCACCTGGACTTTGCGTGATTCAATATCGCGCCAGCCAAGCTCCTTTGTCACTTGGATCTGAATATCCAGAGAGGGGCTGGCTTCATCCGCAAAACCGGTCATGTACATATTGTGTTCTCCTTAACGATCAAATTGCAGATATGTTCTAAATAGCAAATCGTTCCGCCGGCGTCAACGGCGAACCAGCGCCCACAACACGCCTGGCAAAGGTTTCAATGCATAGGAATTTTCCGCCATTGGCGAGTCCGGCAACAGCCGGACAAAGTTCGGACGGAAACGCCGCCCGGAGGTCGGCGTCCACCTTGAACGGCGATCTCTTAAGGTGGATCGCGACCTCCGGGCGCGATGAGTCGCCGCCTTTGGCGGCCTAATTCACGCGCTCGTGCTTTCCCCAGGCCAGCTTGCCGGCCAGCCACTGGGCGCAGTGGCGGACGTAGCCCCGCTGGTCGTCGCGATATTTATCCACCAGATCCTGACGGTTAACGCCAAGGGCGTGGAGGGATTCGGCGGCGGCGAGTTCGAGTTTCCACAAGTCGTCTTCGCGCACCGGGGTGATTCCGCCATAGCTCCCCCACAAAGTGCTGTTGCTTGGAATGTCCTTGCGCTTCAGTAGTTTCTCGATTGCAGAAGCGGAGGATCGCACGCCTATGCGTCCGAGCGCCCGCACGGCGAGCGTCAAGGCGCGGAGGTCGGCGGTCTGGTCATCAATTATTTTTTCGATCTGCGGGACGGCCTCCTTCCGCCCCGCCCTACCCAATAGGGCAACGGCGAATTTCCAGGCTTCAATCTGCCGGTGAGCCGGCCCGTTGGTCTTGACATCGCTCCGCTTTGCAACGCATCGCAGAAGTTCGGGGAAAGCTTCTTGCCGGCCGGCCAGCGCCAACTCCACGGCGGCGTTAAAGCGCTCCTTGGGATCGTCGGATTCAAGCCGTGCCGGCGCATTCCCGCCGGCGCCAGAAGACTCGGCGATCATCCTGATGATGGGCAAAGGCGCGCCGGCCAGAGGCCGCCCCAGTTTTTTAGCGAACAGTTCCTTGGGCTTCCACGTCTCACAGTGATATCCGCCTTCCGGATTAGACAAGGCGCCGGTCTCGCCAAGCTTTCTCTGCAAACACCCGACATCAATGCCGCGGGGCGTGGTCTTGTTTTTTACGGCGAGCGCCGCCGCGACGCCGGCCGCCTCACCCAACCTCTGCATGTCGCGTTGCATGCGGAGCTGGTAGTGGGCGTCGTTGTCCATCGAGATTGCCCGGCAGGCCACGAGCATTCCCTCCACGGATTTCGGCAACAGCGAGCGGTATGGCATCTCGCAGCCAATCAGCGTCTGCCAATTGCCAAGCCCCCAGACCCACAGCATGACCTCATCGCTTTCATTTTCATAGTCAAATGCATGGTCGTCGAGGTGTGAATAGGAATAGGCCACGACATCCGGGAACTCGGCACAGGCGATCTCGTCGAACAGGCTCAGGCGATAGTCGCCAACGATCTGGCGGCTGTTGCGGAGCCCGATGATGGGGGCGATGTACAGCAGGCGGTTCTTCTCGTCATACTTGTCCCGCAGATATGTGAGAATCCCCTCGCGCCGCGCTCTCGACAAATCCCACGGATCCGTCGGATCGCAATAGCCGGCGTCGAAGTTGTAAAGGCTTAGCCCGTCATCTGCCAGAAATCCCGCGGTCTGCGAGTATGCGTGCGCAAGGCTGTCGGTTGGGCGGCCAAAGGTGTATTCGGCCCCGGCCAGGGCGGCCACGTCGCCGTCCCCCGTGCAATCCACGACCACGCCGGCCACACAGCGGCGCTGACACTCGCTCTCGGCCAGAATGACCGACCGCACTCTCCGTGCCGGAGCATCCGTTCCCTTCGCGGGCAGGTTGGAAGACAGCGGCTCCGTTTCGACGCCGCACACCAGCGCCTCGAAGATGGTTTTCACGCCGGCCTTGTCGCACAACCGCTGTAAAACAACCTTCTTGACTTCCGGCTGAAAACCGACAACCGATTTGCCGCCCGAGAAAAGCGGCGTGAGTTCCTCGACGCGTTCGTCCACCTCGTCCTGTAATCCGCCTTTAACGCCATGGTAGTAGGTATGGATGGCGCCGCCAGTGCCGATGCCGCCAAGACAAGTTGAAACTTCCACCAGAAGCGTGGCAACTCCATTCCGCGCGGAAGCGATCGCGGCCAGCGCACC
Organism: Verrucomicrobiota bacterium; assembly: GCA_043814705.1. Lineage (GTDB taxonomy): Bacteria > Verrucomicrobiota > Kiritimatiellia > JAAZAB01 > JAAZAB01 > VSJD01. The sequence goes on from JBDRJR010000131.1 coordinate 4,037, forward strand.
CGCGGTTCCCCCGCCGCAGACAATCACATCCGCTTTCTCGTCGGGCGGATGGGTGATGGAGGCAACATCGCCTTCGATCTTATTTCCCCGCAATGACTTGAGGGCTTGCGACACTTCTGCTCCCGCCCGTTCGCCGGCTTCAATCCGGTCGGCGATCAGCCCCGACCTGTCCTCGAATGAAAACACAGGCTCATGCCGCTGGCCGCTGGCGAACAGATTGTCAAAACCCGTGACGCGGGCCGATGAAGCGCGCCTGGGCAGACTCCACCGCTCCAATGGCAACACGGCGTTCGCCGCGGTGGCGACCATGGCGTTTTTCAGCGCTGGCACCTCGGCGCGGAGAATCCGCAACACGTCAGGCATCATACCGCGGGCAACGGCCACGTTCCCCGATTCGCAAAGAAATTCGATCTGCGCCTCGCCCTTCCAGATACCCTTTTTAAGAAGCGTTTCCTGCCCCCCGGCGGATATTTTGGCGGGAATCCGAGCCGTGTCGTCCGCAAACGCCATCAGAAAACTGTAGGATGACTTATCCGATACCGGCTTCACCAATTCCGCGCCGTTCATCCGCAGAAGAATGCTGTTTTCGGAGGCGTCAACGAAAGCCCGGCCGCCAACCTCAAACTGACCCGATTTCCCCGCGAGAATCAGGGCGACAACGCTTCGTTCCGAACGGCGGACGCCCACGAGATTGACGTAATGCAGAAGATCAACGCTCTTCTCCTTAAGCATTTTAGCAAGCGTAATCTCGGTGATCGGGGCGTCAATTCTTCCACCGCGCAGGCCGCCAACCGTTTCCAGCCTGGAACCGAACTCAACGCCAAAAGCGGACCGTCCTCCGCCGAACTCGAGATTAAGACACCATCCCGCCTCCCAGCCAGGCGAAGGCCGTGGCTCCACAACAAGGACGCTTTTCCCGGCCGACGCCAGAAAACACGCTGTTCCCACCCCCCGGAATCCTCCGCCATACACCACGGCATCATATGCTCTTTCCACACGCCACCTCACTTATGTGTCGGCCGAAATTATGCATCCTGCAAAATCTGCGCGGCTCTGACCGGAAAGCCGGTCATTCGGGTGCATCTGTGCAAATATGGGCTAATATGGCCTTGAGTAATCCCTCGCCCACAATGCGAAGCGATGGTTGATCTACAATCCGGGATTCTTTCTTGATCGGATCGAAATAAGATGACGTTCCCAGCTCCAGGCTGAAGGCCATCGCTTCCGGATAGGCTAAGCGGAAATAGTCGTGTGCCGTTGCCCGGCGAAAATTCACCTCAAAACTGTCAATTGTACGCAAGCCGGCATATTGCTCCAGCAGTTTAAGGGCGCGATGCTTTTCGTGAATGATTTTTTGCGCATCGGCTTTTCCCTTGAATATATTTTGAACAGTGGGGCCGATATAGAAATTGTCCGAATAAGTTACAAGCGGATGGTTTCTAAATGTCCCGCCGGCGTGAATGTCGATGAAATAATCAACCTTAATACCCTTATGTTTCAGTTTTTTAAAATAATTAAGAATACCGCTTGTTTCCGGCTGAAAATTTTTAAACCAGCACCTGTTGGTGTTCAACTTGTTTACATTCGATCCGTTCCCGCCCCAATGGGCGCAGTCCATATTGACTATCGGCACAAAATATAAAACAATCTTTTGGAGAATCGTTTTATTCTTTTTGAGATAGTCAACCATGGGCCTTAAAAAGTGGGCGCCCAGCATTTCCATGGGTGAGTGTTGGCCGCAAATAAGGACAATATGCTTTTTTTTAACATCCGGCACCGTGCCGTCCGTCAATTTGAATAATTTAATATCCCTTTTTTCGACGGTCCGGCCGATATTTGCGATTTGCACAAAAGGCAACCGCTTAAGCTGGCTCACGGTATCTTGCAGTTCTTTTTCCAGGAAAGGAATGGAGGAGGCAAGATAAAAATCCCTGGCCGGCGCTTCCAGCAACGGATTAAAAGCGCCCCTTTCGTCGGTGACTTTCGAGGAATTGGCGCGGAACCATTTTTTCCGGTCCAGGCTCCAGAAAAAAACCGGGCACATATTGGGCTTTTCATACAGGTGCTGGTGGATCCGCAGTTTTGTCTTTGACTTGACCGCGCCCGTTACGCGTACAAACAGCCAGTAAGAAGTGGCTTCAGAAAACTCCGGGCCGGTATATATGTCGATAAGATCCCTGTTCCCGTGATAGGCGCAAAATACCTTGCTTGCGCCGGAAAAGTCGGTTTTTACCACGCAACCATCGGGCTTGCCTGCTCCGCCCTGGAATAATTCAAAGCGGGCCGTGTTGTAAGCCGTAAGGCGTTGAATGCGGATGCGGCTGGATTTATTTTCCAGGTGGGAAGGCTCGATTTTTGAAAAAAAAGGCGGCAGACCTTTGAAATCTTCGACCGTGAAAAGTACTTCCATGGGCTGGTTCACATCTTTGGCCGCCAATAAACGCAGCTTTTTGCCGTAAACCGTAAACCCGACTTTGAAAGTCATGCCCACAAAAGTCGCCAGGCTGAGATGCGATATCGCTACGCTCTCTTCATAGGAAGGGGCCTTGTCCCGCAGTTGAAACATCAGGTGCCCATAGCGATCAAGATAAAACTTCCAGCCGTTATAAGCCGTATCTTCAGCGATGATAAATTCATCCTTCATCAGGGCGCTGAGATCGTTGACCTGCAAAACGCACTCAAGGTAAATCTCCGGGTAGAAGTTTTCCTTTTTATGCATTAGCACAAGCGCGGGCGGGTCCTTCGTGAATTTGTAAAACGCAGACGTGAAGGCCATCCGGCCTTTTTTTCGCTCAAAAGAAAAAAGCCTGAAATCCTGCGGCTTCTGCACGGTTTTATAGTTAATTGTGTTTGGCATACCATCTCCTGATGTTCCATCCCTTTGGCGTTCTGGTCAAAAGATTAACATGACAATCCTGTTATCCTGTCAAATTTCCTTCGGATGGCTTAATGGTTACACAATTTAAGCCGTTGCGCGCCACGCGTCAAGGAGGGAAATCGCAACGAGAAGAGGCCTAAGTCTTGATAATTAACCGGCGGCAAATGCCGGTATTTGTATTTTTTCATTTGGTGCGTGTTGCCGGTGTTTTTAACTTGCCGGCTGTTATTAAATCCGGTAACTTGCTTGTCAATAAACAAATTGCGCGAAACATTTTTTAAGATGGGTGGAGGTCAGTCTGGTCTCCGCGGATCGGGGAACAACACGAAAGGGCGGCATGACGAGTGGATCGAAGATCCGAAAGTTCGTTATTCTGGGCGGCGGCGGACTGGGCGTGGTGGCGCCCTTCATTGACATGGCAAGTTTCCCGGAAGTGTTTGCCGAGGCGGAGGTCGCCCTCTACGATGTGGACACGCAAAGAGCCGAACTGATGGCGCAATTTCTCAACCTGACCGCGCGGGCGCAGGATGTTGCGCGGCGGGCGCGCGCATATACGGACCTTGCGGCGGCTTGCGAGGGCGCGGACTTTTTGCTCTCCCGGTTTCGTCCGGGCGGCAGCCGTTTCCAGGCTACCGGAGTGTCCCACGCCCAGGCGCTTTACTACTGGGCTAATGACTGCGGCTACTTCGCTGATGACACGGCCGCTCCGGTTGCCGTGGTAATGTACCTGGAAGGCATTGACACCACCATGCAGGTCGTCCGCGTACTGGAACGGGTGGCTCCCCAGGCCTGGTTCCTCAACTACACGAATCCCACACAGGTCATGGCCGACACGATTTGGCGCTGTAGTTCCATCCGGGCCGTCGGCCTTTGCCCGGGTTATCTGAACGCCTGCCATGACCTCAGTTTCATTCTGGGTGACGTGCGGCCGGAGGAAATAAGCGTCCGCGCCGCAGGAATTAACCACCATACCTGGGTCTTCGACTGCCGGATTCGCGGCGAGGATGGTTACGCATTGTTGCGGCGCCGTCTGCCGACGATCCAGCGCGACGCACTGCAACCGTATCAGCGCTGGGCCTTGGAAACCTGGGAGCGCGTGGGATATTTTCCCGCCACGGCCGGCCACATGCAACCGGCGTTCAGCAACCGCGCGCTCCTGGCGCGGGTGCGCGCCGGGCTAGATGCGCATTGGGACCGCCCCCTGGCGCAGACGCAGGATACCAGCGCCGGGCGCTGGGAATTCATCCGGCAATGCGTCGCGCGCAACGCCATTCCAGGCGAAGACCCGCGCTGGCGGGCTTTTGACTACAATCCTTGGACTCCCAATCTTGAGGTGAATTTTGCCGCGGCCGTGGCATCCGGACAGGAGGCGGAATTACAGCTCAACCTTCCCAACCGCGGCCTTCTTCCGGATCTTCCCGAAGACGCTGTTGTTGAGGGACCCACGCGTGTCCGCGGCGGTGACTTGAAGCAGTTGCCGGTTGGCCGCTTACAGCCGGCGGCGGTGCCGGTGCTGGCGCGGCTGTGTGATTTTACCGCAAACTTGACGGCGGCCTATTTACAGCAGGATCCGGGATGCATCCGCCAGGCGTTGACAGCGCATCCGGCAACGGAAAGCGCGACACAGGCCGCAACCACGGCGGATGACATACTGAAAAGGGTGGTGATACCGGTTCCGCGCTGAAGATAAAAACAAGATGTAAAAGCCCCGAAAATACTCAAGCGATAAAAATTTTCACACAACTTGTAAAAAACAACTGGAGGGTGACCATGAAACTAAGCCTGTTTTCCGTGAGTTATGCCGGCCTGTGGGGGCAGGCATTCCTGGGTCTGGCGGATTTTATCGCCAGGGCCAGGTCGCTGGGGTATTCAGGGGTGGAGATTATGTGCAAGCGCCCCCACCTCGACCCGTTCCGTATCAGTGACAGTGAGATTGGCCGCCTGCGGGATCTCCTCAAGAAACACCGCTTGTCGGTTTCATGCATGGCGGCATACACGGACTTCAATGCCGGCGCAAACGCAAGCGAGGTGCCTCTGGCGGATCTGCAGGTCGAATACATCCGTGCCATCGCCGGCGTGGCGCGGAAACTGGACTGCGCGCTGATCAGGGTTTTCACAGGCTATGCAAACCAAATCGAACCGTTTGGAACCCAATGGGCGCGGGTTGTCGCCGGCCTCCGCGCCGCCTGTGATGTTGTCAGGGAGCATGGCGTCACCATCGGAATCCAGAATCACCATGATATTGCGGTTGACACCAAGGCGCTTCGGGAAATGCTGTTGGAAATCGCTCGTCCGAATCTCAAGTTGTGCGTGGACGCGTGGTCGCTCCACCTGCGCGGGGAGAACATGGACCAGGCCCTGCGATCGGTCAGGGAGCACCTGGCCTTTTCAACCGTGGCGGATTACGTGGTGCTGAACCGCCATTGCTATCGTCCGCAGTTGGTGAACTACGAAAAAGTTGAGCCGGCGCTGGTGAAGGCCGTCCCGATGGGAGCAGGCGAGCTTGATTACCGGACCTACTTTGCGGTCCTGAAGCGCTTGGGTTATAAGGACTGGGTTAGTTACGAGACCTGTAGTCCTTTGCGCGGTGGCGGGAGCATTGCCAACGTGGATGCCTACGCGCGCCAGTTCGTCACCTATATGCGGAGTCATAAGCTCTGCCGGTGATGGCGCCCGGCCGGTGTGGAAAATTTTACGCCGGGATCAGGTCATGCGCAGTTAGTGGCTGGGGAGCTTGCCACCGGGAGTCTCGTCCGCGACGGCCTGGGAAAATCCGCTCATCTGCTCGATCTTGACTTCCACGCGGTCTAAGCGTTTGTCCGCTTCCTCGTAGCGCTTCTGGGCGTTGCCCAGGTGCTGGCCGATTACGCGGAAATCGTCCGTGAAGTTGTCTAATTCCTTCTTCAGGCGGGCCAAATTATCCATGATTTCCCGCGCGCTTTCCTCCACCCGCAGGCCGCGCAGGCCCAGCAGGATGGTCTGGAGATAAGCGAAAAAGGAATTGGGCGAGACCGGAATGACCCGCCGCTTGAGCGCATACTGGAAGAGCGCGTCCTCACCGCTTCCCTCATTGCGCACAATGATGCCATAATAGACATTCTCGGCGGGAATATACATCATGGCAAAGTCCAGCGTGCCTTCATCGGTGCGGATATATTTTTTGGCGATGTCGTCTATGTGCTTCTTAACATCGCGGACAAACTGTTTGCCGGCCGCCGTGCGCTCTAATTCGTCTTCGGCGTTGACACTGCGCGTAAAATTTTCAAGCGGGAATTTGGCGTCAATGGCCGCCAGGCCCAAGCTGAGCTTGATGACGGCGTCCACGGTTTCGCCGCCCTTGAATTTATACTGGAGCGCATAGCTCTGTTCGGGGAGGACCTGGGCCAGCAGTTCGGTCAGCAGATATTCCCCAAAACCTCCCCGTAGTTTGGGCGCCTGCAAAGTCTGCTGAAGTTCGGCTATATTCCGGCCGACGTCAAAGATGCGTTTGGACGCCGCATCCATCTGGCCGAGCCGCTCGCGGACGTCGCCAATGACTTTGGCCGTATTATCCAGCCGGTCTCCCAGTGTGCGGTTGGCGTCCGTCAGCGCCCGCGCCACCTGCTCGTGTAATAGCCGCAGTTCCTCCCGCAGGTGCTTTTGCAGAATCTCCGCCTGCTGGGTCGTTTGGGTGAGCCCAGTCTGCATCTGGTTCTGCAGAAGCAGGAGCGCCTGTGTAGCGGTATCCCTGCGCAGGAGGGCATGCCGAATCCACCAGGCCGCCAGACCCATGGCCGCCATGATGATTAAGACTGGAAAAATATAGTCCATTGCCATAGAATCATACCTTAAACGCGAAATGAATCAAGCGTTCCTGGTTCTTTGTTCATCGTTCTTCGTTTTGAATTAACTTATAGTTCACTCCCGAATGCCGCCTGCCTCGTTGAGTAACAGCGAACGAAGAACCAAGAACCAAGAACCAAGAACAAAGAACCAAGAACGTTTTATCTGATGTCTCCCGAACATTCCATTCATGTGCTGTCGGACGTCGTGGCGAATAAAATTGCCGCCGGCGAGGTGGTGGAACGCCCGGCCTCCGTGCTCAAGGAGCTGGTTGAAAATGCGCTGGATGCGGGAGCGAACCAGATCGATGTGACTATCGTCTGCGGCGGGCGCACACTCGTGGGGGTGGCTGACAACGGCCGCGGTATGACCCGGGATGACGCGCTCCTGTCGGTGGAGCGGCATGCCACCAGTAAGATTCAGGACGTGGATGATTTGGAGCGGATTGCCACCCTGGGCTTTCGCGGCGAAGCTTTGGCGGCGATTGCCTCGGTGGCGCGGTTCCGGCTCTGTACGCGGCGTGCCGCCGATCTGACGGGCACGGAACTCCTCATGGCGGCGGGCAAAATCCAGGAGGTGCGTGATGCGGGTTGTCCGCCCGGCACGTCCGTTGAGGTGCGCCACCTGTTTTTCAATGTGCCCGCCCGGCGCAAGTTTTTGCGTTCGGAGCAAACGGAAGGAGTGCATCTCCGGCAGGTGTTCATGACCTACGCCATAGCGCATCCCGCGGTCGGCATGAAGTTGACCGTGGATGGGCGGCTGGTTTTCAGCCTGGCGCCGGGCGCACCCGGCGTTCCGGGCGCGACTACGGAGGATCGCCGGCGGGATTTGTTTCCTTTTTTAGCGCCATCGGACATGCGGCCGGTGAATTATTCCATCGGCGGTATGCGTGTGACCGGCCATGTCGGCCTGCCGGCGGTCAGCCGTTCTGACCGTTTGGAACAGTATATTTTTATTAACGCGCGCCCGGCCGGCGCGCCGGTCGTCAGCGGCGCCATCCGGGAGGGTTACCGCGCGGTGTTGCCGCGGGACCGATATCCGGTGGTGTTTTTATTTCTGGAACTGGATCCTGCGCTGGTGGATGTCAACGTGCATCCGACCAAACGCGAGGTTCGTTTTTACCATCCCGGCGCGGTGCGTGACGCCGTGCTGGCGGCCGTGCGCCAGGCATTGGCGCTCACCTGCCCAAGCTCCCTGGCCGGGCTTGGGCAGGCGGCCAGGGACGGTGTCGGCGCCTTTGTGCCGCAGTCGGTCCGGACGTTGGCGCCTTCAATCGGAGGCCTGCCCGAGTTTGGTCAGAGATGGTTGCCCCGCGACGGGCACCCGCCGTTAAAGGGGCTGGAGCCGGTTGCACCCGGAATGCCAGGTGCGCCCGGTATTCCGGGTTTGCGCGAGTGCCGGTTTCCTTATCCCCCCCCGCCCGTGTCGCCACTCGACGCTCAGCCCGGAGATCAGCCTGTCCGCCATAGCCTTGGTAACGGCGGAAGGTCAGAAGTCAGCCTGCCCTGCGACCTGTCCGGCGAAGCCTTGGCGAAGACGGAAGCCTTGGCGAAGCAGGGAGGTCAGAAGTCGGCAATCAGCAATCAACAATCAGAAATCAGCAATGCATCCGTGCTCAACGCTCCCCGCTCAACGCTCAACGAGGTTTCGGGGGCATCCGCGCCCTGGACCTGGTGCCGTATCCTGGGACAGATTGGAGGGATGTATGTGGTGATGGAGACGGAAGACGGCCTGGCACTTATGGATCCGCATGCCGCCCATGAGCGTGTATTATATGAGCGTTTCATGACACAAGTGACTCAGGGACGGGTTGAAAGCCAGGGCTTGCTGGTGCCCGAGACGGTGGATCTGCCGCCCCGGGATGCCCTGCGGGTGCGCCGTCATCTCGAAGTGTTAAAAAAAATGGGATTTGGCATTGCCGAGTTCGGCGGCGATACGTTTGTTGTGGATGCCCTGCCGCTTTGTTTTCAACGCACAACGTCCCAAGCCTTGCTTGCGGACTTGGGGGCAATTCTGGAAACATCCGGTGAACGGCGCGGCGCCGGTCATCTTCTGGAGGAGCAGGTTGCCCAGGCGGCCTGCAAGGCGGCTGTTAAGGCCCATTCGGTTCTAACGCGGGAGGAAATAGAGGAATTGGTGATGCAGTTGGCTGAAACCGAAATGCCGTATACCTGTCCGCACGGGCGGCCAACCCTCATCCATACTTCATTTCAAGAGTTGGCGAAAAAATTCGGCCGGGCGTAAAACCTTGCGGGCGGGTCTTGGTTTGCAGGTGGCGTTTCAGTCCGTCATAGGCGCGAAGGTAACGTTCGCGGTCGTTGGCGTTCATTTCTGCGGCCAGTGTTTTTTGAATATCGTGGAACGGCGCCTCAACCATGCCGAAAAGATGGGCTACATCCTGGAGCAACTGTTCGCCGCCGCGGGCGAAACCGATGACTTCATTTGCCTTGCCGTTGTGGTGCAGGAACTGCCAAAGCGGACTCTGGCGGTCTTTCAAGGCATGCTCATTTTCCATGATTACACGCACGGAGTAGAGGTCGAACAAAACCATGCGGATAAAGAGCAGGAACGGCGCTTCCAGCGGCGACGTGTGCTTGGTGTTGGCCGCCAGGGTGCCGTGTTCCACGGCGGACTGCAGGTAATCCAGCGTGGTGTCAATCTGCTGGACCCGCTGTTTATAGGGTGCATCGGTCAGGCAGGCGCGAAAGACCTGCGTGGCCTTTTCGAGAAACGCGTCCTGACGCGCCAGATGGACGGGACGATTAGTGTCATCGCTCTTGTTTTTCATTGGGTTCCGGCAAAACCGCCAAACGTTCAACGCTTGCAGAGTGGAGTGCTTAATGCCATACTATTGCCCGCGTTTCAAGCGAAATCGTGAAAATATGCAAGGAGCCGGAATTCAGGAGTCTCCGCCGGAGGCGGATCCGCCTATGGCCTGACGTTCTAAATTCTGTATTCTGTCTTCTGACTACTGACTCCTTCCATGAGAAGGCGATGCCATGCTTGATATTAAAATGATCCGTGAGCGTGAAGCCGAGATGCGCGCGGCCCTGGCGCGGCGCGGCGCGGCGGCCCATCTGGACGCTCTATTGCAAGCCGATCAGAAGCGCCGCCGCTTAGTGACGGACGTGGAACATCTCAAGCGCCAGCGCAATACGGCGTCGGAAGAGATCGGGAAATTAAAGAAAACCGGCCAGGATACGGTCGCCAAGCAGGTGGCCGTCAAGGCCACGGGAGAGCAGGTTGCCGCCTTGGATGACCAGGTTCAGCAGGTTGATCGGGAATTGAATTCCCTGTTGTTGATGATTCCCAACACGCCGCATAAGAGTGTGCCGGATGGCAAAAGCGCGGCGGATAACCAGGTCGTGCGCGCGCACGGCGTTCCGCAGTCCGGCAATGCCGGAGCCTTCAAGCCCAAGACGCACTTGGAACTGGGCGAAAGTCTTGGCATTCTGGATTTCAAACGTGCGGCCCGCATGACCGGCGCCGGGTTTCCGTTGTACGTCGGCCTGGGCGCCCGGCTCGAGCGCGCGCTGGTCCAGTTTATGCTCGACCTGCATGTCAAGGAACACGGCTACACGGAAGTGTCCACGCCGTTTGTCTGCAATTCAGCCGCTATGACCGGCACGGGACAGTTGCCGAAGATGGCCGAAGACATGTATTACATCCCCACGGATGACCTCTACCTGATTCCCACCGCCGAGGTGCCGGTCACCAATATTTACCGCGAGGAGATCATTGAGCGAAAGCTCCCGATATGCCTGACCGCGTATTCACCCTGTTTCCGGCGGGAGGCCGGTTCGGCCGGCCGCGAAACGCGCGGGCTCATCCGGGTGCACCAGTTTGACAAGGTCGAGATGGTGAAATTCGTGGAACCGGAAACATCCTATCAGGAACTGGAATCGCTCGTGGCCAATGCGGAGGACGTGCTCCAGCGCCTGGGCCTGACCTATCGCGTGCTGGCGCTCTGCGCCGGGGATATCAGCTTTGCGGCGGCCAAGTGTTACGATATCGAACTCTGGGCGCCCGGCCAGCAGGCGTGGCTGGAGGTATCCTCCTGCAGTAATTTCGAATCCTTCCAGGCGCGCCGCGCCGGCATCCGCTACCGGACTAAGGCCAAAAAAGCGGACTATGTCCACACCTTAAATGGATCCGGCGTAGCCTTGGCCAGACTCGTGGTCGCCATCCTGGAAAACGGCCAGACAGCCGATGGCGCCATTAATTTGCCGGAAGCCATTGTGCCCTACATGGGCGGCATTCGCCGCTTGGAGCCCGGGCAGAGTCAAAGCCTGTAAATGGTATGGGCGTAGGGGAGTTTGGGTGTATGGGAGCAATAAGTTGTCGCCGACACTCCCACACGCCGTTACACCCATACTCCCTTACTTGACCCGAACACGCATCATGCTCCTCCACTCCGTCATCCAAACTATTCGACGGCACAACTTGATTGCGCGCGGTCAGCACATCCTGGTCGCGGTCTCGGGTGGCGCCGATTCCGTGGCCTTGCTGGCCGTGTTGCGGCGCCTCGCTTCGGTGTGGAAATTCCGCCTGACGGTTGCCCACCTCAATCATGGCATTCGGGGTCCGGCGGCTGCGGCGGACGCCGCCTTTGTGGCGAAGTTGGCCCGCCGCTGGAAATTGGAATTTGTCGGCGGCCGAGTTAATGTGCGTTCCCGGGCGCGGCGGATGGGAATCTCACTGGAAATGGCCGGAAGAAAAGCACGCTACAGTTTTTTTGCCAGGGTGGCGCGCTCCCATCATTGTACTGCCGTGGCCACAGCCCATACGGCCGATGACCAGGCCGAAACGATCTTGCTTAACCTGGCGCGCGGCGCCGGCGCGGCGGGCTTGGCGGGGATTCCCTATATCGGCCGGCATGGTGCCCTCAAGGTTGTGCGACCGCTTCGCGATGTGGATCGCAAAAGCGTCGAGCGCTTTCTGGCGCGGAGCCATTTGGCCTGGCGCGAAGATGCCACCAATGCCGATCCCGCCTTTCTGCGCAACCGCGTTCGGCACGAAGTCCTGCCGTTCCTCGAACAGCGGCTCAATCCCGGGATTCGCCGGGCTTTATTGCGTGTCAGCGACATTCTAACCGGAGAGAACGAGTGGCTGGAATCCATAGTTGACGAGATGTTCAAGCAATGCCGTATCCCCGGAAGCGCCAGGATGTTAGACGCCAAACAACTGTCCGGATTCCCGCTGGCGGCGCGGCGGCGGGTTTTGCGGCGCTGGCTGGAAACCTGCGGGTTGGATGCGGAACCGCTGGGCTTTGATGCCATCGAACGCCTTGATAACTTGGTCGTCCGGCGCATGCCGGATCGCGGCGGTCGCGCGGTGACATTATCCGGGGGCTGGCTGGTTCGCCGGGAGGGAGACAAGCTGACGTTATCCATGGACAGGCGGGGTAATTTTAAAATCATACTAAAACGCCGCCCGGAGGTCGGCGTCCACCTTAAGCGATCTGAATTGAGGTGGCTCGTGACCTCCGGGCGCGAGCAGTTGCACTGTCGGGTGCCTGATTCAAGATATGAATCCGTACAAGCATTTTCCGTGTGCCTGGTTGTGCCGGGTAAAACGCAGTTGCCGGAGCAAGGCTACCGGATCAGTGCATCCATTGGACCGGGGATTGTGAAGGAACAATCAATGGCCATCGGCGCATTGCCGGCGCATGCCTCGCTCTCACTGCGGGCCTGGCGCAGGCGGCGCCTGCTGGCGCGCTCCTGGAAACCCGGTGACCGCATGCGGCCGCTGGGTATGCAAGGGACCAAAAAACTGCAGGACATCTTCAGTGACGGCAAGGTGCCAATAACTGTGCGGCATTGTCTTCCTATCATTGAGTGCGAGGGTGAAATCGTCTGGATTCCCGGTTACCGCATTGCCCGGGGCTGGGAAGTGCGTCCGGATGAACGTCAGGCTCTGCAACTTGCTGTGGATGCGTGACCCCCTGCGGCCGTTTCCCATCTCCTTGGAATTCTTTGACACTTCCATGTATTGCCAAAGCCGGGCACTTTTGATAGTCTCCGGAAACAACGGAGTTGTCCGATACGCAGACTTGGATGTTCCCATGGAAAACAAGAGTCAGCCGAATCAAAATCCCATCCCGCGCAAGCCGGATGATGACCGCACCAAAAACGTGATGCGTAACATGGGGTTATGGCTCCTGTTGCCCATCCTGCTCCTGTTCGGCTTTAATTTTTTTAGGAATGGCCGCGAAGCGGTTGAAGCAATCCAGTATAATCCGAACTTCGTCAGCCTGGTGGAAAACAAGAAAATCCGCAAGTGCGAAATTGTTACCGAACTTTCCGGCGCCCAGTTCATTCGCGGTGATATGACCGACGTGGACCCCAAGTCAGGCAAGAACCGTAAGTTCAAGGTGGATATTGTGGTTACCGACGGCCTGAGCGCCTGGCTGATGAAAAACGGCGTGCCGTTCGCGTTCAGCCGCCAGAAAATTGATTTTTGGCAAATCCTGCAGGGCGCCTTGCCCTTTCTCCTGGTGCTCGGGCTCTTGTATTTCCTGATCATGCGTCAGATCCGGTCGGTTGGCCATGGCGCCATGAGTTTTGGCAAAAGCCGCGCCCGCCTGCTGGCGCGGGATCATAATAAAATCACCTTTGTGGAAGTGGCCGGTGTGGAAGAAGCCAGGGAAGAAGTCGAGGAAATCGTTGAATTTCTTAAGGACCCGAAAAAATTTCAAACCCTGGGCGGCCACATGCCCAAAGGCGTATTATTAATGGGACCGCCGGGCACCGGCAAAACGCTCCTGGCCAAGGCCATCGCCGGTGAGGCCGATGTGCCGTTTTTCAGCATCAGCGGTTCGGATTTCGTGGAAATGTTTGTCGGCGTCGGGGCCTCACGCGTGCGGGATATGTTCGAACAGGGCAAGAAAAGCGCGCCCTGCATTATTTTTATTGACGAAATTGACGCCGTCGGCCGCAGTCGCTTCAGCGGGATCGGTGGCGGACATGACGAGCGCGAGCAGACCCTGAACGCCCTGTTGGTCGAAATGGACGGGTTTGAAACCCAGGCGGGCGTGATCATTATCGCCGCCACCAACCGCCCGGACGTGTTGGATCCCGCGCTTCTGCGCCCGGGCAGGTTTGATCGTCAGATCGTCATTGACCTGCCGATCCTGGAAGGGCGCGAGGATATTCTGAAAATCCACGCCAAAAAAATTACACTGGGCAAGGACGCGGATCTCAAGCGGTTGGCGCGCGGAACCTCGGGATGTTCCGGCGCCGACCTGGCCAACCTGATCAACGAGGCGGCGCTCCTGGCTTCGCGGCAAGGAAAAAAGGCGGTGGACATGCATGACCTGGAGGAGGCGCGCGACAAGGTGCGCTGGGGCCGCGAACGGCGGAGCCGGGTACTGGACGAGGAAACCAAACGGCTGACCGCCTACCACGAGTCCGGCCATGCCCTGGTCTTGCAATTAGTGGCCAAAAGCGAGCCCTTGCACAAGATCACCATCATTCCGCGCGGCACGGCCTACCTGGGCGCGACGATGCAGTTGCCCGAGAAAGATCATTACACCGAAAGCCTGATCAAACTCAAGGGCATGCTCTGCGGGCTTATGGGCGGGCGCGCCGCCGAGGAACTGGTGATGGGTGATATCACCACCGGCGCCGGCAACGATTTGAAGCAGGCCACGCATCTGGCAAGGCTGATGGTCTGCAACTGGGGTATGAGCGCAACCCTGGGTCCGCAGACATTTGGCGCCCAGGAGGAATTGCTTTTCCTCGGCCGGGAGGTGGCCCGCAATCAGGATTTCAGCGAGGAGACAGCCCGGCGCATTGATGTTGAGGTGGCCAAGTTGTTGCGCGAAGCTTATCAACAGGCGATGGATATTCTCCAGCAGAATCGCGATAAGCTCGATATGATTGCCCGGCTTTTGCTCGAACGTGAAACGTTGGATGGCCGCGATATTGAGGAAATAGCCAAGTTTGGGCGTCTCCCGAAAGACGCGGAACGCGCGCCGGTGGAAGATGCGGCGAAGCTGGAGAAGGCGCCGGAATCGAAGAATACGCAATTGGCGCAAGACGACGGCGCCGTGCCCCAAGCGATGACCGCGGCACCATCGGCATAAACCCGGCTTTACATCTCTTCTGTCGTTAGCTTCATGGCAGGCGCCGCTTTTTTCGTCGCGGTCATATTGGGATTGCGCGGTGTCATTAGGAGCCGTTCATTTGGCGATGCCAAGCTTCGGTTTGGCAAAGCAGAAGTAATTCTTCCTTCCGCGATGATCATGGTGTATCATATCCGGCATGAATGCATACGGGTTTACGGATTATTTCGAGAACGAGGTTTTGCGGAAACGGCCGTATCTCAGGAAGGAATGGTGTGTTCGGGTCGTTGAGAACCCATTAAGAACGGAGCCGCAAGAAAACAATCGTTTCCGCTTCTGGGGCGTAATGGAAGAACTTAAGGGACTGTGATAACGCTGGTGGATAAAAAAACTATTCACAACGCTTTTCCAGACAGGAGATTCAAACCATGAGACTAAATTACTGTCGAGATACAGATTCCCTTTACATAGATCTATCTTCAAAACCAAGTGCTGAAAGCCGGGAGATTTCCGAAGGCATTGTGCTGGATTATGATGCCGAAGGAAATCTTGTCGGGATTGATATTGATAATGCCAGCCGGAAGCTTGATTTGAAAGAGGTGGTCTTGAGTAAGATTCCGTCGGAAGTCGAAGCGTTGACAGCCTGAAATTGCCGAACAATCAAATTCACGGAGCGGGGTCCCGCCGATCGTGATTTACCCCGTTGGTCTTGGGATGGAGCGCGGATGAGAATCCATATATTGACAGCAGTATTCTGCGGGATAGTGCTTGTTGCCGCCCGCGCGGCTGTGTCCGGAAATCTCGATATAAAGAAATTGCCGGAGGAGGAGCAAGCATTAGCCAATACGGTTGACCCGTGGGGGCTTGCATTTAGCGATCAGCTTGCGCGGTTTCAGCGGCATTTCGGGAATTCGACGAATGTGTCATTCGTAGCGGGCTATACACATAGCCTTGTGAAGGTATGGAGGAACAAATACTGGTTCAGGGGCGCGGAGGTGATTGCGCCCGGCGCGGCAAAGGAGACGAAGCCTCTATGGGGCACAGCCGGTTCAGTGGTCAGTTTCCAAGTGGCCATCCTGCCAAACACCGGTGCAAAGGCTTGCCGCTACCAGGTTGTTGCCCAATCACCGGTTCCTACCCGGGTTTTCCGGGAGGAGTTCATCAAACTGGGGTCGGCGCCGTATCCCCGGTTTGAGAGCGCTTACTGGCCGGACCCGTTGGTTCTGACCAATGATTGCGAGTTATCTGGAATCTGGGCCGGCGTTTTTCTGGTGGAAGCGGCCATTCCCGCCGATTTCGGGCAGAGCGGTTTCAAGGTGGAGGTTCGGGTGGCGGCGGATGGAGGCAATCAGGCGGCTTTCATGGTGCCCGTCGAACTTGTAAAACTTAAGCCCGAACCGCCGGATTTTCATCTCGTGGCTTGGTTCAACAAAGGCAAACTCAGCGATGGCCGGTTCGACGCGATGTGCGACCTGGCGTTGGAACACCATCTCGAACCCCTGGCCCAGTCCGAATTGACCGCGCTGTGGAGCACGAACAGCCCGGACCAGTTTGAGCAACGGGTGCAATCATTGATGAAAAATGGCCAGCGGATTTTCCAGATCAATAAACCGGCCCGGGCACTCTACGATTTCCTGGTGAAAAAGGGCTGGCTGGATCGTTTCATGATCTACAGCAATGCGGACGAGCCGGCCGAAAGCACATTTCACGCCAAGAACATCCCCTATGCGCAGGATATGCGAACTAATTTTCCCGGGCTGAAAATATTCCTGGCGTCTGAATTCTATCCGAACATGAGCGCGGGGTGTGACATTTGGCTGACGGACCTCTCCCGCGCGAATTACGATCCGAGGAGCTTTGTCCCTCCGGTGAAGCCCCAATTGTGGCATTACTACTGTCATTTGCCGGTCAACTGGCAGATGCGCGCGCCGCTCACCATGGCGCCGAACATGCAGATTGACAACGACGCCTTGGAGCACAGGCTGGCGCTCTGGATGTCGTGGCATTACAAGGCAAAAGGGGCGTTGATCTGGGCCGGGAACTCCGAGTGGAATCACTTGGTGACGAACTTCTGGAGCTGTCTGGATTTGAGCGGTAACGAATACCGGACGTCTTACAAATTCCCTTATGGCGGAATCCACCACGGGAACGGTAATCTTATGTATCCCCCTCGAACTCCGGACGGCGAACCGATTCCGTCGCTGAGGTTGAAGGTCTTGAGGGATGGTATGCAGGACATCGCCCTTTTCGAAAGCGCTGTGCGCGAATACGGCAGTAAAGTACAGGCATTTGTCGCGCCGGTCCCCGCTGTCTTTCAGCATCCGCATTACTATGACCGCCTGCCCGAAACTCTGCTGAATAAAAGGGAGGCGCTACTGAGAAGGATCAGGGAATTGGAAGAGCGATAGCGTTTGTTGATGGGCAAATGTTGGATTCCCGCTTTTACGGGAATGACCCTGCTTCGCCCAGAGGTTACGTTGGGCACGCAGAAGGGGGATGTATGCCTGTCATTTCCGCGACCTTCCTTCGCCCACCGAAGTCCGGCTGTTGCCGGACGAGGGCGGGAAGCGGGAATCCAGGATTTTCTTTGTTGCCGCCTTTGGCGGTCCAATATATGAATGCCTGTGTGAATATGCATGATCCCGAATCCGACTTGATCTGGCAATGCCGGAATCGGGTGTTCCGGCTTGCCCGGCGTAGTCCGGCGCTGCCGGACGAAGCCGGGACGGCCGAACAGCCGCTGATCATGGGCATTCTGAACGTGACGCCGGATTCGTTTTCGGATGGCGGACGTTATCACAATAAGAACTCGGCCGTGGAGCACGGTCTGCAGATGGTCCGGGACGGCGCCGATATCATTGACGTGGGTGGGGAATCAACGCGGCCGGGGGCTGTGCCGGTTTCCCTGGATAACGAGCTGGAGCGCGTCGTTCCTGTAATCACAGCGCTCAGAAGCCGCGAAGACATTGTGCTCTCCGTGGATACCATGAAAAGCGCGGTGGCCGAGCGCGCCTTGGCCGCCGGCGCGCATATTATCAACGATGTGTCCGCCCTGGAAGCTGATCCGCGCATGGCGGACGTGGCCAAGGCCTATGGGGCGGGAGTTATTTTGATGCACAAGCGCGGTGACGCGCGCACCATGCAAATGCAGGCGCTATATGCCGACGTGGTTCAAGAGGTGCGCGACTATTTGATCGCGCGCGCGGCTTACGCAGAACAATCGGGCCTGAAGCGGAGCACGCTGGCGATTGATCCCGGTATCGGATTTGCTAAGACGGTCGGGCACAATGTGTCCCTGCTGGCCCAGCTGGGCGCGTTGCGAACGTGCGGCCGGCCAATTGTGGTGGGACTTTCCCGCAAAGCGTTTATCGGACAGCTGACGGGGCGGGAGGTGGCGGACCGGGATGCCGGCACGCTGGGTGCGCTGGCGTTTTGCCTGGGCGCCGGCGCGCATGTTCTGCGTGTGCATGACGTGAAAGCCTCTTGTGATGTGGTCCGGGTGTTGGGCGCGTTAATGAAGGAGAAATGTCGTGTGGCGGCAAGTTGAATTTCCGGGTTTAAACGGCTGGATTGAAATCCTGTGCCTGGCGGTTGTTTTTTATTACCTGTTTTTTTTCCTGAAAGGCACGCGCGGCGCACCGGTGCTGACCGGCCTGATCCTGCTGTTCATCGGGCTTATTGTGCTGACGCGCCTGATTCATCTTGATGCCTTGAACTGGCTGTTGGGCCGTTTTTCGGTCTACCTGGCCATAGCGGTGCTGATTATTTTTCAGCCTGAAATCCGGCGGGCGCTGGCCGAACTGGGCAAACAATCCGCCTTCGGCGGATTCGGCGCCGCGATCAGTGGTGAATCCCTGGTGGACCAGATTGTCCAGGCAACTGGTTATCTTGCGCTCCGCAAGATCGGCGCCCTGATTGCCATCGAGCAGGCCATCGGCACGCGCCCGGTCCAGGAAACCGGCATCAAGCTGGATAGCGCCGTGACGCCTGAACTGCTGGCGGGTATTTTTGCGCCGCATGCGCCCCTCCACGACGGGGGTGTAATCATTGCCGGGAACCGGATAGTGGCCGCGCGATGCATGTTCCCCTTGTCCGAACAGGATGAGTTGGGCAAGGCCCTTGGCACGCGTCATCGGGCGGCGGTGGGGTTGAGCGACGAGACCGATGCCGTGGTGATCGTGGTTTCGGAAGAAACCGGAATGATTTCCGTCAGCCACAATGGGCGCTTGATTCAAAACCTGGATGAAAATAATTTGCGCCGTTTTCTGTCCGGCTTGTTGTTGCGCACGCGCAAAACAAATGACCGGGGGGTGCGTTTTAAGAGCTATGCGCGCCAGGTGTTGTTCTGGGGTCGGCAACGGTTTGGATGGGGGGGCGGCTCAAAGAAATGTGGATAGGCTGTAGTCTGCAGGCTGTTAGGAAAATCGGGAATATGGCGCATATAGTCTTTTCCGCCTACAGCCTAAATAGCTTCAGCCTGACTACGCAAGTAGTCATGAGGGCGGCATGAAAGCATTTTTTTTACACAATCTGGGGATTAAAATTCTGGCCCTGCTGGCGGCGGTCATTTCCTGGCTGGCGATTCAAGAAACGATCAGTTTCGAGATTGTCCTGCCGGATATCCCTTTGGAGATTCGTGTTGAGCAGGGTTGGGCCGTGTTGCACCAGTCGGAACATACTGTCCGCGCGACGTTCCGGGGTTCCCAGGATGACATTGCGCAGATGGACCCGAAACAGATTAAGGCGATTGTGGATCTGCGCACTAATTCCATCGCCGGGTCCGGTGAAATCGCCGTGACGCTTGCCGCGCTTAAATCTCCGCGCAATGTGCGCCCAATCCATGTGGAACCAGCCCGGGTGCAGGTGAGTCTTGATCGTGAGCAAGAAAAAAAAGTGCCCGTGCAAAGCCGTGCGGTCGGCAAACCCTTCTCCGGCGAGGTGGAGGCGTTGATCTGTGAGCCGGCCTTTGTGACCCTGCGCGGACCGGCCCGGCAATTACAGCAGACGGAATGGGTCTATACCGAGTCTGTTGATGTGGAAGGGCGCGTCGAGGGTTTTACGAAGCGATGCCGCGTGCTGATGCCCAGCGACACTTGGACGCCCGTCATCGAGCCGCAGGAAGTGCAGGTCAATGTTATGATTTCCGAGCGGACGGAAACCATGGAATGGGACAACGTGCCGGTTTCTGTTATTGTCAAGCCGCAGGCGCTGTGGCGAGTCGAGGTTTTGCCGCCCAGGGTGCGGGTGGTGCTGACCGGTTCGCCGGAAACACTGGAAGATCTGCAGGCTTTGGCGCCGAAAGCGTTCGTGGAATGTTTAGAGCTGGATTCGTCTTTAACTTATGATCTTCCGGTGCAGGTGTTTTTACCGTTGGGCAAAGCCGTGTCGGCGACCGTTGTGCCGCATACCGTGCGGGTCGTGGTGTCCAAGCCGTAAATAGGCTGTAGGTTAAATGAGAAGACT
The DNA here is from genome assembly GCA_043814705.1 of Verrucomicrobiota bacterium. Classification (GTDB taxonomy): domain Bacteria; phylum Verrucomicrobiota; class Kiritimatiellia; order JAAZAB01; family JAAZAB01; genus VSJD01. The sequence goes on from JBDRJR010000131.1 coordinate 24,265, forward strand.
GTTGGAAAACAACCGGAGATTTTCAAAACAGATGGGAGTTTTAGGCATGGCCGAAGCAAGTCAAGAGCGGCGGACGGGGATTCGTGAGTTGACTGGCATTGGGGTGTTGACCCTGAGTGCGTTAATGATCCTGGCGCTGGTATCCTATGATGCGGGTGATATTTCCATCCTCCAGGCGCCGCCCAACGATCCACCCCTTAATTTTATCGGGCCGGCCGGGGCCTGGTTCAGTTTTCTGGTTCTTATGCTGTTCGGTAACGGTGTATGGCTGACGCCTTTGGGTTGTATCTTGATTGGACTTCTGCTTCTGTTCCAGCCGGCTGAGCGGATCGGATTGCGCCTGCTGTGGGTCTTTGTTGTTCTGCTGGCTTTGAGCGGTCTGCTGGCCTTGCATCCGTCAGGGTGGGGACGGTTGGATGCCAGGTTTAATATTACGGGTGTTACCGGCGGTGTCGCAGGCTGGCTGATTGCCGACCGGTGGCTGGCCATGTGGCTGGGTCAGACCGGCGCCACGGTCTTGTTGATTGGATTACTGGTGGTCGGGCTGACCCTGTGTGTGGGCTTTCAGCGCATGACCGCGTTCGGCCGCATCCTGGCGGAGCAGTTCCGCCGTCTGCGCTCCACTGTGGTGACGGTCATGACGGCTCGCCGCGATCGGCTCGAAATCATTGCCCGTGAAGAGCGTGACCTGGCCCGCCAGATTGCACTCAAGGAGAAGGCCATGCGCAAGGGACAGTGCCAGACCAAAGACTTTCCGGATGAATCGGCGCCGTCCGCCGCCATGCCGATGTTAACTCCGGTAATTACCCCGACTGGTACTGAGCCGCCTGGCGCGAAGAGCGTGTTGCGGGTCAGCGCCCAGGAAAAAGTTGCGGGCCGGGCGCCAAAACCATCCAAGCCCAGCCTGCCGCAGACGGATCATTATGAGTTGCCGCCGCTCAGCCTCCTGAAACCAATTCCTTTATCCGGGGACCGGAATATCGAAAGCGATTTTCAGACGACCGCTAAAATTCTTCAGGAAACGCTGGCGGACTTTGGCGTTGAATGCGAAGTGGTTAATTACGAGCAAGGTCCGGTCGTTACCCAGTACGAACTGAAGCCGGCGGCCGGTGTGCGCGTGGAACGGATCACCCAGCTCAGTAACAATCTGGCCTTGACCTTGAAAGCCACCAGTGTCCGGGTGCAGGCGCCCATTCCGGGCAAGGGTGTGGTTGGTATCGAGGTGCCGAATTCGAGCGCCACCAAGGTATATTTGCGCGAAATCCTGGAAGGCAAAACTTGGGCCGCCATGCGGTGCGCCATTCCGCTGGTTCTGGGCAAGGATGTGGCCGGTAACGATCTGGTGGCCGACCTGGCGGCTATGCCGCACCTGCTGATTGCCGGCGCCACCGGGTCTGGCAAAACGGTCTGCATGAATTCCATCCTGGCCGGCATGCTGATGTCGCGGACCCCTGCCCAACTCAAACTCATGCTGGTGGACCCGAAGCGCGTTGAATTTGCCAATTACGCCAATTTGCCGCATCTGGTGGCGCCGGTCATCGTAGAGTCCAAGCGGGTGCCGCTGGGTCTGCACTGGGCGATCAATGAAATGGAAACCCGCTACAAGTTGTTTGCCAAGGTCGGTGTCCGCAATATCCAGGGCTTCAACAGCCGGCCGGTGGAACAAAACTTGCCGACAGCCGAAATCGCCGGCGAGGAGGAACAGGCCAACTCCGTGCCCGACCGCCTGCCCTACATCGTGATCGTGATTGACGAGCTTTCGGATCTGATGCTCGTGGCACAGGCCGATGTGGAAAATGCCATTGCCCGCCTGGCCCAGATGTCACGCGCCGTGGGCATTCACATGATCCTGGCCACCCAGCGGCCGTCGGTCAACGTGATTACCGGCACCATTAAAGCCAATTTTCCGGCGCGTATTTCGTTCCAAGTCGCCCAGAAAGTGGATAGCCGCACGATCCTTGACACGAGCGGCGCCGATAAACTACTGGGCCGCGGTGATATGCTCATCCTGCCGCCGGGCTCCAGCAAACTGATTCGCGCGCAGGGCGCCATGACAACGGACGACGATGTCAATGCCATCGTGGATTTCTGGCGCAAGCAGGGAGAGCCAAATTATGAAATAAAGCTTAAAACCAGCATCGAGAGCCCGGAGTCGGCCGGGCCGGACCTCGATGACGAAGGTGTGGACGAGGAGATGTTGCAATCGGCCATTGCCATTATTCGGGAAACCCAGCGGGCTTCCGTTTCGCTCCTGCAACGCAGGCTTAAAATCGGTTATAACCGCGCCGGCCGTCTCATGGATCAGCTCGAAGCTAAGGGTATTGTCGGGCCGGTCCATGGGTCTGACCCGCGCGAGATTTTAATTGACCTTGACGGCGAAATACCCGTCAATACGTCCACACAGGAAGGCGATGTCTGATTCATGGAATCCATTGGCCAAATTTTAAAAGCCGCACGGGAAAGCCGGCAGATATCCGTTGCCGATGTATCCGTGGCGACCAAAATGACGAGTACCTATGTAAAGGCGATTGAAGCGGATGATTTTGGCGCGCTGGTGGCGCCTGTTTATGCGCGGGGATTTATCAAGCTCTACGCCGACTTTGTCGGCCTGGATCCGATGCCACTGTTGCGACAGTTTGACGTGTCTTATCGAGCGGCGTCTGCGTTGGCCCCACTGCCGTCGAAAACGCCGCCCAAGCAGACTTTGGCTGGCGATGCGGGCAAACTGATGCCAAAGCCCAAGCCTGAAAAAGCGGGCGGCCGATCAAAGTCCGTTAGTCCGGCGGCGTTGGCAACAGCCGCGCCTTTACGGGGGGGTGCGCACCTGCCGATGCCCGGCATATTGCCTTCATGGCTGAAATCCTTGTGCACGGTGCGATTGTCAGCGTTGAACCGGTTATTCAGCGCGCGCGCTCAATGGCCGCGATTTAACCGGCCGGGGCGGATCGCTTGCAATGTCGTGCGTTCACCCGCCGAGCTTCGCGCCGTGATGCCTGCCCGTAATGCTACGCAAAGCGTTGTAAACGGATGGGCCGGCAACATTGCGGGCAGGGTATCCCCGTATTTTTCATTGCCGGCCATAGTCTGGCGGCGGATTTTTATCGTGGCGGGTTTTGTCCTGCTGATAATCGCCGCGAGCTTAGCCTGGGAATGGTCCCATCTCGGACTGTCTGCTACTACAGATGCCTGCCGGTGGCTGGCGGAGCCGCCCGCGCCCTACCTGAGCATGGAAGATTGCCCGGTCACGGTCGGCCGTTAAGCAAACGTCCAACATCGAACACCGAACGTCGAATGAAGATAAGGACGCAAGCAAACACCGAATGCCCAATGTAAAAAGTTTCCGTAAAGTTTTTATTGACAGCCGAACACAAAACGGGTTAACTGGGAAATATCATAACTGTTCAGGTACTCCGGAAAGAGACAAACCATGATTGCTGTAAAAGCCATATATGAGGATGGCAAAGATAGTTGAAACCGTTAGCAAGTTGTCTCCTCAGCTTCAAAAGGAAGTCGAAAATTTCGCCTTATTTTTGACCAGGCAGGGGAGGCCATCTTCAACGTGCAGATTGCGTCAGGATTGGGCCGGAGCGCTAAACGAATATCGCGAGGCGTTTACGTCCATGGACTTGCAGAAGAAAGCGCTCGAATGGCGACTGGAGTAGATGCATGTATTTATTGTCCTATTGTATTTTAATTAGGCAATTGCGTAACTTGTAGAGGTTGCGTGGTGTTGATTCGATAAGCGCCTTGGGCTTGCTTGTCGCCACGGGTTAAGCCATGACCGAAAAGGGAGTGATCAAATGTTAACAACGGTTGAAGGGATTTATCGTAACGGCCACGTTGATCTTACCCAAAAGCCGGAAGGAGTCTGCTCTGAAGTCCGCGTGCTGGTGACGTTTCTCGAATTGGACGTCATTGATCTTCGCCAGATCGGCATGAATGAAGCGCAGGCGGCGGATTTGAGGGCAAGGCTCTCCACGTTTGCCCAGGACTGGGATAGTTCCGAAATGGATGTTTACGATGAGCACTACGGCAAATGATGGCGCCCACTGTCGAGGAGATGTGGTTCTCGTGCTGTATCCGAACGCTGACTTGCGAACGGCCAAGCGGCGGCCGGCTCTTGTCGTTCAGGCCGATGGATTGAACACGGGGCTTTCGCAAGTGGTTGTGGCAATGATTTCAAGCAAGGTGTTTCGTGCTGGGCACCCAAGCAGAGTGATCGTCAACCCGGGATCGCCGGAGACGCCCTGTTCGGGTCTGTTGAACGATTCTGTTGTGATGACCGACAATCTCGTGACCATTGCGACATGCGAAATCGACCGCAAAATCGGCGCGTTGGCTATGAACGGGATTGACGCGGCGCTACGACACACGCTCGGACTGTAATTTGAGATGTCAAACTTTAAACTTATGGGGAAAAATAATGATTGATGTCCGTCAGCCGACGGACAAATCGGTGTTTGCTTTGTGCTTACCAGTCAATCCCTTTCCGGCATTTGACCCCGGTATGGAATGGATGCTTGTGCGCCTGGATGACCGATACCAGGTCGGCCTGCTTTATCAGGCGCGGGTGGGCGCCGCGACCGGTAAACACCAGTTCGACGGGAACAGGTTTTTCCGCAATGAGTTGCAGGAGATCATCCACTGAAATTAAGCCGCAGGTGGCCGCGCAGTTGGCTTCATCGGCAATGATCAGGTCATAAACGCCGCCGAGCATTGCTTTCCGCAGGGAAGCCAGGCCGCGCCGGCCGGCGGTAATTTCATCCGCGGTTGGGCGGTCTTTCACAAAACGGCCGCATCCGAATTGCCTGACTGTGATTTCGGGAAATCGGCGCAAGGCCTTGATTTCGCTGAAATCGCCTTTTTTCAGGAATTGGCCGAAATAAACCTTGAGGCCGGCGCCGGCCGCCCGCAGGGCAAGACCCAGCGCGGCCGTGGTTTTGCCTTTGCCGTTGCCGGTGTAGATATGGACGTAACCTTGCATGGTGTGAGGATTGACAAATGTTGAATGACGGCAACGATTTAGGTGTTCGGTGTTCAGTGTTCGGTGTGTAGCGTTTGGTTTGCCATACTCGTTAGCGGTCTCAGCGACGGCCCAACGGCGTTCTCGCCGTGGCGAGCGCTGTTCAAGCGAATGTTTTCAATCATTGCTCAAAAATCATAAATTAGAAATACTATTTGCCTCGTAGTTCATCGGTCATGCTCTTCCGAACACGGAACACCGAACACTTGAGAGATCAGACCTGCACGGGCGCGGGGTTTTCCGGGAAACGCCGGCTTAATTCCATAATCTGTTTGAATGGCAGCATGCCGTCGGTCGTGCTGGGATGCGTCAGGCAGGCGGCGGCGGCGGCGGCGCCTAACTGCATGGCTTCCAAATAGTCCCAGGCCTCGTGAAGCCCGTAGAGCATGCCGGCGCAAAAAGCGTCGCCGGCCCCGGCGGTGCCTTTGATAAAATTGGATGGCAAGCTCAGTGATCCGCGCGAAAACCGGCGGCCATCACGCGTGCGCAGGTAGGCGCCCTCCGGCATGTGCACAGCCACCAGTTCCATCCGGCCGATGGCAAAAAGCTCTTCCACGGCATCCATGACCGCGGCCGCGTCCAGTTGGCCCTGGGCGTTGCGGACCTTGTGGCCGGTGGTGCGGCCGGCTTCGATTTCGTTCAAAATCAAGTAATCGGTATAACGCAGGGAGGCCGGCACGATTTTGCCGAAGCGGTCACTGTCTTCGCTTACGACATCCACGCTGGTTCTAATACCCTCGTTTTGCACCATATGCAGGAGCCGGGCCGCCACGGTGCCGTATTCCATGTCCGGTTGATCCATGCTGTCGAGCAACAGCAGGTAGCCCAGGTGAAATATGCGGCAGGTCAGTTGACCCAGGGGCACGTGCTCGATGCCAAACTTGGCATTGGCGCCGCGGCGGTGATAGAACGACCGATCGGTGGTGCCCTCTTCCGTCATTACGTCGGTGTAGGCCGTGGCTTCGTTCTCCAGCGTGATCAGGCCGGCCATGTCAATGCCCAGATCGCAGCAGGTGCGCCGGATAAACTCGCCCGGACTGTCATCTCCAATCACTCCGATGCCGTAAAGCGGGAAGGGCGTTCCCATCCTGGCCAGATCCACGAGCGTATTGAAGGCGGCGCCGCCTGTGCCCCGTGTTTCCGAGAGAATGTTGCCCAACATACCGCGGGCGGGAAGACGGTCAATGACCTTTACGTTGTCCACGATCCAATTACCGGCGCCGGCAATACCGTTTCGTTTTTTAGTGGCGTTCATGGTGTCAGAAATCAGGCTGTGGGTTGTAGACCGTAGGCTGTAGGTTTAAATCTGAAATGAACCAGATTTTTTGTCTTTGTTCCGTGTCTTTGGATTTTTATTAGTCAACGGCCTACAGTCCACAGCCTACAGCCTGTCCCACTGGCGCCCCCTGCGGGAGTCGAACCCACCTTACCAGGATGAGAACCTGGCGTCCTGACCGATAGACGAAGGGGGCCAGTTGAATTGCCGATTGCCGATTTTTGATTTATGATTACTGATTACTAATTACTAATTACTGATTACTGATTACTAATTACTGATTACTGATTACTGATTACTTTGCTAATTGCATTTCAACAAATGCCGCGATATAGTATGAATTCGTATGAGCAATTGTCGAGCAGAAATTCTTAAATACCATGAGGGCGGTAAAGTCGGCACACTCCTGACCAAGCTCCTTAATGGGCCGGAGACACTCAGCCTGGCCTATACGCCGGGAGTTGCCCTCCCGGTTAAGGAGATTGCCCAAACCCCGGACACGGTCTATGACTGCACGGCCAAGCGCAACCTGGTAGCCGTGGTAAGCGACGGCACCGCCATCCTGGGCCTGGGCGATCTGGGAGCCACCGCCAGCATTCCGGTCATGGAAGGCAAGGCGGTGCTCTTTAAGGCGTTTGGCGATGTGGATGCCTGGCCGGTCCCGGTGGAGTTCTGCCGCCTGAACGGCGGGCGAACCGGCAAAACCGATCCCGAACGGGTCATTGACACCGTGGTGCGGCTGGCCTGTATGTATGGTGGTATAAACCTGGAAGATATCGCCGCCCCCGCCTGTTTCGAAATCGAGCGCCGGCTCAATGATCTGCTCGATATTCCCGTGTTTCATGACGACCAGTGGGGCACCGCGGTTATCACCCTGGCCGGCGTTGTTAATTACGGCCGGCTGGCCGATCGGCAGTTGGCCGATCTGCGATTCGTGATCAACGGCGCCGGCGCCGCCGGCATCCGGATAGCCGACATGCTCAAGGACGCCGGGGCTCTTTCCATTGTCATGTGCGATTCCAAGGGCGTCATTCACGATGGCCGCACCGACTTAAATGAGATGAAACGCCGGTATGCCGTGCAAACCGCCAGCCGCACGCTGGAGGAGGCGCTCCGCGGGGCGCATGTATTTATTGGCGTTTCGGCGGCCGACTGTCTCCTGCCCGCCTGGATTCAAGGCATGGCGTCTTACCCGGCCATTTTTGCCATGGCCAATCCTGATCCGGAAATCCAGCCCGACAAGGTAGCGGCGGTTTTCGGCCGGAAGCCTTACGTCATGGCCACGGGCCGATCCGATTATCCCAACCAGATCAACAATGTTCTGGGCTTTCCGTTCCTGTTCCGCGGCGCGCTGGATATGCGCGCCAGCACCATCAACATGGCAATGAAAAAGGCGGCGGCCCAGGCGTTGGCCGATCTGGCCCGCAAACCGGTGCCGGCGGAAATGAAAGCGATCTATAAGGATACCCGGCTGACCTTCGGCCCCGGCTACATCGTCCCAAAACCATTTGACCGCCGGCTTTTCACGGAAGTGTCGTTGGCCGTGGCGCGCGCGGCCGTCGAATCCGGCGTGGCGCGCAAGGCGGAAGCGCTGAAAGATTATCCGGAACAGTTAAAGCAACGCCTGAAAACCATGTGGCGGGAGGTAGCCGTCCACGGCTTGAAATTGGAAACTGGAAATTAGAAATTTGGGCGAGAAATCAATCTAAGGAACAAGTCATGGGTAAGTCCGCTTTGGTTATGTGGGGCGGCTGGGATGGCCACACGCCGAAAGAAACGGCTGAGATTCTCGCCGGCAAACTGAAAGCAAACGGGTTCGACGTGCGCCTCGCGAACACGTTGAAGCCGCTGGAAGATGTGGCGGCGATGAAAAAGCTCGACCTGATCGTCCCGGTGTGGACGATGGGCGAGCTATCGAACGAGCAGTGGAACGGGCTGAACCAGGCCATTCATGACGCGGGTGTTGGCATTGCGGGCGTGCATGGCGGCATGGGTGATGCCTTTCGCGGCCGCGTGGAGTATCAGTGGCTGGTGGGTGGTCAGTTCCTTGGGCACCCGTACAAGGGCGAATACACTGTGGAGCTCACGGCGGCGGATAGCCCCATCACCAGAGGCATGCCCGGGAGCTTCAAGTACAACTCGGAGCAGTACTACCTGGGCATTGATCCCGCCATAAACCTGTTGGCCTGCACGTCCTATGAGTTTGAAGGCCGGAAGTGCAAAATGCCCGTGATGTGGACCAAGACTTGGGGTAAAGGGCGGGTATTTTATTCCGCGCTGGGCCACGTTGCCGAGGAGTTCCGTAAATATCCGGATGTGCTGGAGATGACCACCCGTGGAATGATCTGGGCGGCGCGCGCATAGTCATTAGTGCCTGATACATCAGGGACCGCGATAAAAACTCGAAAAAATCATGCCGGAAGATGGCCCGGCGGCGGCCGGGCCGCCACCTTTGAAGAACGTTTATGATGAATGCGTAAGGTGGCCGCCGACGTCCCGGCGGCGGTAATTCTGGGTTGCGGGCATAGCCCGTGTTGGGAAAGGACCCGGCAATGGATAAAGTCAAAGTCGGCATTATCGGTTGCGGCAACATCAGCCGTATCTATTTCAAGATGCTGCGCGAGGTATACAATAACATCCTTGACTTGTCGGCGTGTGCGGATCTGGACCTTGCGCGCGCCAAGGCCAAGGCGACGGAGAACCCGGGTGTGAAGGCTATGACGGTCAAGAAGCTTCTGGCCGACCCCGAGATCAAGATCGTGGTGAACCTGACCATCCCGCAGGCGCACTACAAAGTGGCGATGAAGGTGCTCAAGGCCGGTAAAAATGTCTACAGCGAGAAGCCGCTGGCGATTACGCGCGCCCAGGGCAAGAAACTGCTCACGCTGGCGAAGGCGAAGAACCTGCTCGTGGGCAACGCGCCGGACACTTTTTTGGGCGGCGGTATCCAGACCTGCCGCAAATTGATTGACGACGGCGTCATCGGCGAGCCGGTGGCGGCCACGGCGTTCATGATGTGCCGCGGTCACGAGAGCTGGCACCCGGATCCGGAGTTCTATTATCAAGTCGGCGGCGGCCCGATGTTCGACATGGGCCCGTATTACCTGACGGCGCTCGTGAACCTGCTGGGAGCGGTGAAGCGCGTGACGGGCTCGGCCCGCATCAGCTTCCCGACCCGCACGATCACCAGTGCGAAGAAGAACGGCCAGGTGGTGCCGGTGGAAGTGCCGACGCATGTGGCGGGTATCATGGACTTCGCCAGCGGCGCAGTGGGCACGATCATCACCAGCTTTGACGTCTGGGCCCACACCCTGCCGTGTATTCAGATCTACGGCAGCAAGGGTTCGCTTGAGGTGCCGGATCCAAACGGGTTTGGCGGCGTGGTGAAGATTCGCAAGGCCGGGGATAAAGGGTGGAGCGAGGTTAAACTGACGCATGCGGCGGATATCAACCGTGGCACGGGCGTGGCCGACATGGCCTGCTCGATCCTGCGACCCGGTCGCCCGCATCGGGCCAGCGGCGAATTGGCCTTTCATGTGCTCGACATCATGCACGCGTTTCACGATGCGTCGGCCAAGGGCAAGCACGTGATCGTGCAAAGCACCTGCGAGCGTCCGCCGGCCGTGCCCGCCGGCCTGGCGAAAGGCGAGCTGGACAAATGATTCTGATTCCGTATAATTACCCGAAAAAATCAAAAAGTAATGTTGGGAGTGCCGCTGGTGCGGCTTAGGCTGAAGAAGTATGAAGCAACGGCGTCTATTGCGCCGTAAAATACAAGGAGGCCTTATGAAAAAGCGGTTTGGCATGTGTATTGTCGGTTTGGGGCTGATGGCGGTGAATGGGTTCGGCCAGGCGCCGACAGAGCCGTTGCCGACGCCGGGAATGGAAGGTATATACTCTCCGGATTTCCTGGATATGGGGTTTGATGAGCTTGGGGCGCGCGCCGCCGCCATGTTGCAGGAAGGCAATACGAATTCTGCGGTTGCCGTACTAATGATTTGTAATGAAAAGAGTTTTCAACAAAATGCCGGCGAGTTTAATACCCTGCTGAATAACCTGTTGACGATCGGCAAACTGGCGGAAGCCGAGTGTGTCTATCAGCATGCCATGGCTCAGCATGATCGCCTGACCCATGACTATTATAATTGCCTGCGTCAGTATTATGTCAGCCAGAGCAATGCGCCGGCCATGCTGGAATGGACGGCCGGTCTGCAGGCCAAGGCTTTGCCGCCGGATTTGCGCGTGCAGGCGTTTGACTGGTTGTTAGAAGCCAGCCGCATCGTGGGTCCTGTGAGGCGTGTAACGGACCTGGTCCCGGTTTGTATTACTAATTTTGATATGCCGACATCCCGCCGAATGTTGACCAGAGTCATTGCCGCTTATGATGGCGCCGGTGACCAGGCGTCGGCAAACAAGGTTCTGGATGCCATTGAAAATACCGCGCATTGTCCGTCCGAGTTGCTTCTGCTGGCAAGTTGTCAGCGCGTCAACCTCCTTTTTTCCGCCGCGCGCTGGAAAGAAGCCGAAGCCCGCTTCCAGAAGGAGGCCGAAATACTGCCGGACGGTGATTTAGCGGGATGCTTCCAGTATGCCCAGGCGTGCGTCATCCGGGCCCAGCAGTTTGACTTGCTGGATCGTTTGTGCGACGGGATTTTTAAAAAGCAGCAGGAAAAACCTGTGACGTGGCAGGCGGCCGCCGGCGCGTGGCTGGAAAGCGCCAAAGCCCGCAAGTCAATTGCGGATATTCCCGTTCGGCTGGCGGCGCTGATGCAAATGGGGTGCCCCAATAAAATTCTCCTGTCGCTTTATTATGACTATTGGAATGTGATCATCAAGGAAGGCAAGCCGGCCGATTGGGTTGCATTGTTAAAATTCGGCGATCAGCTGTCCGCCGTCGTGAGCGGCAAATGGGACAAAGAAATGCTTCAGATTTATATCTCCAATAACTGCATTATTCTGGAAGACTACGAGCGGGCATTGCAAATGCTTGAAGCTCCGTTTCCGGGCATGGATCCCCCTGCTCAACAAATCGCCGTCAATAAAATGAAGGCGCATTTGGCCCTGCAAAAAGGAAATAAGCCGGAAGCCGTCGAACGTTTCCGGGCTTTCATGGAGACGGTGAAAACCTGGACCGAACCGCAAGAAGATCCCGTTACCGGTCTGATCTATACGAAAGAAATGTGCCTGGGGCTGAACGCCAAGCGGATCGGGGATATCCTGAGTTCCATGAATGATGCCCAGGGCGCCCGGACGGCTTACCAGGAGGCGAATGACTATTATGCCGCCGCGCACAAGGAAGTCCGCGCGAATGCACAGCAAAACGAATATGTCAAGGCTCGTCAGGCGGAATTGGCCAAGCTGTTGCAATAATAATGATTCCATCGGTTCAGCTGTGCCGGAGCCGGCATGGTCTTCAGACTTGGCAGAATTGAGGACTTCCCGCCCAAGCATGTGGGATTTTGCTGATAGGGATTAATGGGCATTCCGAATTAGGTGCCCTTTACGATCAAATTTGCAATATCTTGTCGTCTATATCCGGATACTGCGTATTTCGCCGCTACCTTTGATCGAGTTCAAAAAGAGCAAACGCCTTCCGTTGTCATTCGCAATCGGTGAAGACTGTCGAAAAGCAATTCTTTTTGCAGAACAGAACTCGGATTTCGATACCGGTTATTTCCCAGAAGCCAGAAATACTTATTGCCAATAACTGTTTTTTCCAAAACCAGCCATTGTTGACACGAGATCAGGACATCAACCATTATGTTGTCTGGTGAAGAAGAATCAAAAAGCATTAATACCGGTCTTTGTGAAGAATATAAAAGGGAAGTTTTAAAAATGGAATCCACGCTCTGTGAACGTATTCCATAAAAAATCAGCAGGCCAACGGTATTTTCACCCAGCGCATAGCCGTAAAGCATCGAGTCGGGGCGATCATATTTACAGATGAGGGCACAAAGAGGACGCGCCCCCTTGATTTCATTCAGGCTTTTTTCGAGGAAAAGTCCAAACACGATTCCGGCTCCAATCGGAAGGAGAGCCGCCCATCGCCAATAGGTGTGCCAGTTCCGTTTCAATAAAAAAAACAGAGCTGTAAAACTGATTATACCCAATATTAGACTCCAGATCAGTTGGGAACAAGTCAATGGATGATCCATGATATATGTCATCAATGGCATGGTGGTCACGAGTAGACCGCAACATAAACCAAACAGAATCGTCAATAACCATGTCCATCGTGGCACGGGACGATTTTGAAAGGAGTGCTCTACCCATGCCCCCGCCGCAACGGCAAATGGAGGAAGAAGCGGTAAAAGGTAGTTATCATCCTTGCCCTCCGCCGTTGATAGTATAAGAAACATTGCGCCAGCCCAGGTGCCCATCCATGTCCAGAATAGACGTTCCTCGGAATTATTTGCCCATCGTTTGACAATAATCCATAAACCGCAGGGAATTAGCAGGGTCCATGGAAACGGAGCAATAAACAAATAAGGAATATAATACAAACAATTAGCGGTCGGACCATAATAACCCGTGAAACGATGAACATGATTCATGATGAAAAATGTCCTGAAATACGACTCTCCCCCGGTATTCCATAACGCCAAAAACCAGCTTCCAGCAATTATAAAAACAATCAAAAAACCTGTTATCGGGCGTGCCGTCTTAAATAATAACCATTTTTTTGATATTGCCATGTAAAACAGCATCGTTCCAGTGATCAGCACCGGTCCAACAAATCCCTTGCAGAGAAACGCCAGCGCAATACTTGCGTATAATACGACCGCTCTTAATCCTGAAAAGACCTTCTCCTTCGGGGCTGTGATAAGCGCCGTCATTGCCGCCATGATAAAAAACATCAACCCATTATCAATTGTCGCGTTATGACCGAGTTGCATAAACAGGCACATCGTTCCAAGACTAATTGTTGCCGCAGATGCTCCCAAAGGCGATAAACCCTGACGGGCAAGAACAAACATAAGAATCAGAATTCCCAGAGTAAAAATAAAAGTTGGAATTCGAACCGCCCAGTCATGATAGCCAAACAATTTTAGACAAAAAGCGATTGTCCACGTGTAAAGAGGCGGCTTTTCCAAAAACAACGTTCCGTTGAGATATGTTGCCGTCCAATTTCCATTTTCAATCATTTCCCGAGCAATCCCCGCTTCTCTCGCTTCAGTCGGTCTCCATAAATCATGCCCAAAGGTTCCCCAGATATATATCGGAAGAACAATGATTAAAGCTGCGATTAGATAACGAACCATTTGATATTCTCCTTTCAGGACAAATTCATTAAACCTCAAAAAAGCGTAAATTGATGTCACGAATTGTTATTATGGTTTGCCGACCAGCCGTGGCCGAAATCCGTCCCGATCGGGCGTTTCAATGCGCGCAGTCGTCTTCGCAATTGTGCTCCACAGCTGGAAACAGGTTCATCAACATGTGGCTTGTTCGGGTATAACGCGTATAACCGCCGGTAACGCGCCGGGGTCAGGTTGGGCATAATCACGTTCGCGCCCAGAGTCAGGAGGCGTTCGCGGCTGCCGGGCGCCATGGCGTCGAACGCGGTTGTAGATGGAATGTGCGCGCGCGGATTCAATAAACGCAGAATGGCGATCGTCTTGAAATAGATTTCGCGGTCTGCCAGCAACGGTTTGTCCGCCAGAATGGTGTCCGGGTGCGCGATGAAAGGGCCGCATCCTATCATGTCCAGACGCAAGCGCGTGGCAAAAACAATGTCACGGGCAATAACTTCAAGATCTGCTCCCGGTAACCCGATCAAAAATCCACTGCCGGTCTGAAATCCGGCTCCCCGGATTGCTTCGAAGCAAGCTAACCGCTCCTGGAGCAGAGTGCCCGGGCGCAAGCGCGCAAATAATTCCGGATTGGAGGTTTCAAACCGAAGCAAATAGCGGTCTGCGCCGGCACGATGCATTTCCTGGAGTTCCTCAAGCGGCCGCTCACCTACGGAAAGTGTTATTGCCAGCGGATATTTGCGTTTAATATCCCGGATTATTTTGCAAAGACGTTCGCAGTCGAACCAAAGGTCCTCGCCCGATTGAAGCACAACCGTGGTGCAACCTTGTTCCAATGCCCGCCCGCATTGGTTAACAATCTCTTCCGGCTTCATGCGGTAACGTTGAACGGCCTTGTTCGCCCGGTTGATTCCGCAATATGTGCAGGATTGCCTGCAAATGTTGGAAAACTCAATCAAACCCCGCAGATAGACCGCGTCACCGACATATTCGCGACGAATACGGTCTGCTTCACTGAACAATGACTGAAGCGCCGTTCCTTTCGCCCGCAACCAGCACAATACTCTTTGTTTCATGGCTAATTTTGGTTGTGATATTTATCACGATATTTATATTGACAAAAGAGTATATTATGATTAAATATCCGTAAATCAAGACAAATAATGCCGCAAATGAATTGAAATGCATAAAACGGAGGCAAAATGCACAATAAAAGTTGCATAATGCGCATATCCAAATACAGGAACGTTTTAACAAACTTAAAATTGCTTAATTTTTCAAAAGTCTTTTCCGATAATCTGGCTGATGCGGCCGGAGAAACTGCCGTTCAAGTGCGAAAGGATTTTTCTGTTTTAGCTATTCCCGGCAACCGGCGCGGCGGTTATCTGGTGGACGATTTGATCGAACAACTGGATAAAATCCTCGGCAAAGACAAGCCGCAAAAATTCATCGTGGTTGGCATTGGCAACATCGGCCGGGCGCTCATTAATTATGCGGGATTTGCCAAAAACGGGATCAAAATCATGGCGGGGTTCGATAATGATCCCGCCAAGATTGCGCCGACCGCCGAAATTCCCATTCTGGCGGTTGATAAATTGAAAGAATTTATCTCCGGGAATAGCATTCCGTTTGCCATTATCTGCGTGCCGAGCCTGGCGGCGCCGCAAATCGTGGAGATCCTTATTTCCGCTGGCATCAAGGGTATCCTGAATTTCGCCCCGATCAACATCAAAGAGCGCCCCGGTTGTTTGATTGAGAATATCAACCTTGTGACGGAACTTGAAAACATAATTTACTTTGTCAATGCCCTGGAAAAGACGGGAAGCGCCTGATATGTTCGGCCGCCATTTACAAACAAAACTGATTTTTTCTTTCCTGGCGGTAATCGTCATGCTGTCGCTGGCGGTGGCCTTGCTGGGATTCCATATCATTAAACGGGACATTCTTGACCGGGCCCAGGTCCAAGTCAGGAACGACTTGAACTTTGCGCGTGAAATTTACCAGTGCGAAGTGGGGAAAGTCAATGACCTTGTGCGCCACAGCGCCGCGCGGTATTTTTTAAGGGATGCGATTGCGGCCAATGATCTTAAGCCGATTTTGGCAAAATTCAGTCAGATCAGAAAAGATGAAGCGCTCGATATCCTGACGCTTACCGATGCGGGCGGCAAAGTAATCGTCCGCGCGCGCAATCCCGCCATGCTGGGTGATAATCAGTCCCATGACGAATTAGTCAGCCGTGTTTTGGATGATAAAATGCCGGTGGGTGGCACGGTTTTAATGGAAAGGCCCGAGTTGCTGAAGGAGAGCGTTGAACTCGCCGATCAAGCCCGAATTCAATTGGTAGATACGCCCCGCGCCAAGCCTAATGAAGCGCAAGCCCAGACGGCCGGCATGTTGATCAAGGCCGCCAGCCCGGTTTTCGATTATGACGGCAAGCTGATCGGTGTGCTTTATGGCGGCAAGCTCCTGAATCGAAGACACACCATCGTGGACCGGGTTCAAAAAATTGTTTTTCAGCACGTCCGTTACAAGGGCAAGGATATCGGCACAGTGACCATCTTTCAGGATGACATGCGCATTGCCACGAATGTATTAATGGAAGACGGCCGTCGCGCCGTCGGAACGCGCGTATCGGAGGATGTTTATCGCCAGGTGCTGGAAAACGGCCTGCCCTGGATCGGCCGGGCATTTGTTTTAAACGATTGGTATAAGACCGCCTACGAGCCGATTAAAAACACCAAAGGCCGGATCATCGGCATGCTTTATGTCGGCACGCTTGAAAGACCTTTTAACGTTTTGGCCAGGAATACAATGCTGGCGTTTTTCGGCATTGTCGCCACGGCCGCTCTTTTAGCCTTTGTGCTGGCCTTGATCGTCGCCGCCTGTGTTTCCAAGCCGCTGGCTAATCTTGTCAAGGCCGCCGGAAAACTTGCCGCCGGTGAACTGGGCCATCTGGTGGAGACCCGGACGGGCGTGGCCGAGCTGGATCAGCTGGCCGAGGCATTCAACAACATGTCAGCCAAGCTGGATGAGCGCGATAAAAACCTTTCTGATTCCAACGCCAAACTGGCGGCGTCAAACAAGAATTACATTGATTTGATCGGGTTCGTGGCGCACGAGCTTAAAGGCGTCCTGGCCACGATCGTTATGAACGTCTGTTCGGTGCATGACGAATATCTGGGCGCCCTGAACGACAGGCAAAAACGGGCTTTGGACGGCGCCGCGCGCAATCTTGATTATCTGGCGTTAACCGTCCAAAAGTTCCTCAATCTGGGTAAAATTGAAAAGGGCGAACTGAAGGCTAACCGGACGGAAGCAAAGATACGCACGGACATTTTTGATCACGCCGTCAATGCGCTCCTGGCCGCCGCCGAGCGCAAAGGCATGCAAATTGAAAACAGGATTGCCCCTGATTTAGAGGCAAACATTGATGTGGAATTGATGCGCATTGTCGCCGGCAACCTGGTCAGCAATGCCGTCAAATACGGCAATGAAGGCAGTGAAATATTGATCTCTTCCAGCGCGTCGGACGGTAAAATCAGGCTTGAGGTTTACAACGAATCCGTCCCGCTGAGCGCCGGCCAGCAGGCACAGCTTTTCAAGCGCTTCTCCCGGCTGGATACTCCGGCAACCAGGCTTGCCAAGGGAACCGGCCTGGGGCTTTTTATAACGCAGGAAATCATTCAATTACACGGCGGGAAAATATGGACGGAAACGCGGGAAAAAGGCAACGCGTTTATTTTTGAGCTGGCCGAGGGGATTTGAAGTTCAATTTGTGCTGATTGACGAAGCAGGTATCAACAATTATTGAGCAAAGGAGCTGGTATGCATCGCACGCAAGGCCGGGAGTGTTGTGAACATGTCTCCGACAAGGAGATGATCAGCCAACTCGATAAGATCATGGCTGGATATAAAAATGTGGATGGCGCCGCCATACCCGTGTTGCAGACCGCGCAAAACAGGTTCGGTTATCTTTCAAAACCGGTTTTGAAGGAAATCAGCCGGAAATTGAACAAACCCTACAGCGAAATCGCGGGGATTGTCAGTTTTTATTCGTTTTTTTCGACGGTTCCGCGGGGCAAATATCTGGTTCGGGTATGCCTGGGCACGGCCTGTTATGTCCGCGGCGGCAAGGGAATTCTTGAAGCAATTAAAAAAGAGCTGGGCATTGATGTTGGCCAGACCACGAAGGACCGGCTTTTTTCGCTGGAGGTCGGGCGTTGTTTCGGCGCCTGCGGCATGGCGCCGGTTATCATGGTCAACGACACCGTGCATCAGCGGTGCAAAGCGGTCAAAGTGGCCGAAATTTTAAATCATTACCGGAACAAAACAAATGTCCCTGAAAAGGAGCAGGTCTAATGGCAACGATAAAAAAAATAGCCGGTGTTAACGAACTCAATCAAATCCGTGATGCGGTCAAACAGCGTGATGCCGCAAGGCAATCGCAAGAAAATTCGCGGATCTTGGTCTGCATTGGCGGCGGATGCCTGGCATCCGGTTCCCTGCTGGTCAAGGAGGCCTTGGAGCAGGCTCTGCAAAAACGCGGCCTGCAGGATAAGGTTGCCGTAATCGGGACCGGTTGCCTTGGTCCATGTTCGGCCGGCCCGGTTGTCCTGGTAGGTAAGGCGAACGTGCTTTACGAGCAAGTAACCCCGCAAGACGCCGAGGAAATCGTTGAAAAACACATTGTCGGCGGCGTAATCGTCGAGCGGCTTGCCGGCGTGAGCGCGGTCAACGGCAAGCCGACGCCAAAACTTGCCGACATGGATTTCTTTAAAAAACAGGTTAAGATAGTCCTGCGCAATTGCGGCCGGATTGATCCAACAAGCATCGAAGATTATATCGGCTGTGACGGATATCAGGGGCTGGCCAAGGTTGTCACGGAGCTGGCCCCCGACCAGGTTATTGAGGAAATGAAAAAATCCGGTCTACGCGGCCGCGGCGGGGCCGGTTTCCCAACCTGGCTGAAATGGTCGTTGGCCCGCAAGAGTCCCGGCAACGCCAAATATATTTTATGCAATGCCGACGAAGGCGATCCCGGCGCTTTTATGGATCGCAGTATCTTGGAAGGCGATCCCCACAGTGTCATTGAAGGCATGATTATCGGCGCTTACGCGATTGGCGCCGCGCAGGGATATGTTTATGTGCGCGCCGAATATCCCCTGGCCGTTCAGCGCCTGCAACAGGCCATTGATGACGCCCGCAAATACGGATTGCTGGGCGCAAATATTCTCGGCAGTGCCTTTGCGTTTGAGCTTGAAATCCGGATGGGGTCGGGCGCATTTGTCTGCGGCGAAGAAACGGCCCTGATCGCTTCAATTGAAGGCAAAAGAGGCGAACCGCGCCCCCGCCCGCCCTTCCCGGCGGTCAAGGGCCTCTGGAACAAACCAACGGTGCTGAACAACGTTGAAACATTTGCCAACGTGCCGATCATCATTTTAAAGGGCGGCAAATGGCTGGCCGCCTTCGGCACGGAAAAGAGCAAGGGCACCAAGGTGTTTGCCCTGGCCGGCGCCATTAATAACGCCGGCCTGGTGGAAGTGCCGGTAGGCACAACGCTTGGGGAGCTGATCTATGATATTGGCGGCGGCATTCCAAAAGGCAAGGAATTCAAGGCGGCGCAAATCGGCGGACCTTCGGGCGGGTGCGTAACAAAGGAGTATCTCAACGTCGCGTTGGATTACGAAGCGCTGAACGAATTGGGCGCCATCATGGGATCCGGCGGCCTGGTGGTCATGGATGAAGATTCCTGCATGGTGGATGTGGCCCGCTTTTTCCTTGAATTTGTCCAGGAGGAATCCTGCGGCAAATGCGTGCCCTGCCGCGTGGGCACAAAACGAATGCTGGAAATCCTCAATCGCATTTGCGAGGGCAAGGGCCAACTGGCGGATATTGACACGCTCGTCGAGCTTGGCCGGCAAATCAAGGATACCGCCCTTTGCGGTTTGGGGCAAACCGCGCCCAACCCGGTCTTGTCAACCATCCGCTATTTCCGGCATGAATACGAGGAGCATATCAATGAAAAGCATTGCCGGGCGGGCGTATGCCCGGGCCTTGTAACCGCACCTTGCCGCAGTGGATGCCCGGCCAACGTCAACGTGCCGGGATTTATTTCGCTCGTCGCCGAAAAACGCTACGCCGAGGCCTTGCGTCTGCACCGCAACCGCAATCCTTTCGCGGCGATCTGCGGACGGGTCTGTTTTCACATTTGCGAAAGCAAGTGCCGCCGGGCAACTCTGGACGAGCCGGTTGCGATCAGGGCTGTCAAACGGTTCATGGCTGACCAGGAAATCACCATGCAACTGCCGGAAGTGCGCGAAAACAGCGATAACGCCAGGCGCAAAATCGCAATTATCGGGGCGGGACCGGCCGGTCTTTCCTGCGCGTATTTTCTGGCGCGGCTGGGGTACCGGCCGAAAGTGTTTGAAGCCGAGCAGAGGCCGGGCGGCATGCTCGTGCAAACTATTCCGGCTTATCGCCTGCCGCGGGAAATTGTGGCCCGCGAAATTCGCATGATTGAAGGGATCGGCGTGGATATCGAAACCGGCCGGAGATTAGGCAAGGATTTCACGATCACCAGTCTGCGTGATCAGGGCTACGAAGCCGTTTTTCTCGGCGTCGGTTCGCCCAGCGGCGTGCGCATGGATATCCCGGGCGCCAACGCCGAAGGGACCACCGATGCGATTAATTTCCTCAAGAGTTACAATATCCGCGGCTCGGTCCCGGTCGGCAAAAAAGTCGTGGTCATCGGCGGCGGCAACGCCGCCATTGACGCGGCGCGCACCGCCGTTCGTTTGGGGGCGCAAGCCGTAACGATTGTCTACCGGCGCGCCCAGGAAGACATGCCGGCTTATCTGGAGGAAATCAGCGAAGCCCTGCAGGAAGGCATTACCATTAACGCCCTGACGAATCCGGACGAAATTACGGTTGCCGATGGGAAAGTTTCCGGCGTCAAATGCCATGTCATGAAACCGGGCAAGTTTGACCGGAGCGGCCGCCGGCGGCCGGAACAATCGGGCAAATATTTTGCGATTGAAGCCGACCAGGTCATTTTTGCCATCGGGCAGACCCTTGATTCCTCCGAGCTGTTCCGCCACGATGAGCTCCAGCCGGTCAGCGGGTATCGAATCATGAGTGACGCGCTGTCCGGGCAAACATCAATTCCATGGTTGTTTGCCGGCGGCGACGCCGCCAGCGGCCCGATGTCGGTTATTCATGCCGTGGCCGGCGGCGAGCGGGCGGCGGTGGGCATGGATGAATATATCCACGGCCACAAACACGATTTCTGGCGCACGGAACAACCGGTTGATACGGCATTTGATATTAACGCCGATCCCGCGCCTTATCCGCGCAAAAAAATGGCGTTATTGCCCATTGACCGTCGCCGTAATAATTTCAATGAAATTGAAATTGCGTTTGTCGAAAGCGACGCCATTAAACAAGCCAAACGGTGTCTGCGTTGCGATTACGGCAAGGTTTTAACCAACGTTTATTAAAAGGAGCCGATATGTTTTGCGCATATGTTAATAATATTAAGGTTGAAGTTGCGGAAGGCAGTACTATTTTGCGGGCGGCCGAACAAGCCGGTTTTAAAATACCCACTTTATGTTATTTGGAGGGCACAACCCCGCAGGGTGCCTGCCGGGTATGCGTGGTTGAAGTGGAAGGCGCACGCACATTGATGGCCGCCTGTTGCACGCCGGTGGCCGAAAACATGAGAATCCATACCAATACCCGGCGTGTCCGGGAAGCGCGGCGCAATGTGGTGGAACTCCTGCTTTCCGAGCATAAAGGTGATTGCAAGACCTGCACGCGCAATGACGACTGCGAATTGCAGGAGCTGGCGCGCGAACTCGGCATTGATAGTGTCCGTTTTCAGGGCGAAACTACCGCCCAGAAATTTGACGACACTACTCCCGCCCTGACCCGCGACAGCGGCAAATGCATTAAATGCCGCCGTTGCGTTACGGTCTGCAATGAAATTCAGTCCGTCGGTTCCATCTTCCCGCAGGCGCGTGGATTTAAAACAACCATCGGCCCGGCGTTTGACACGACGCTTGATAATGTTATCTGTGTTCAATGCGGCCAGTGCGCCGCAGTCTGTCCGGTCGGCGCCATTACGGAAAAAAATCAAATTGATGATGTCTGGAAAGCGCTGGACAACCCGGAAAAGTTCGTGGTTGTCCAGACCGCCCCGGCGATCAGGGCGGCCCTGGGCGAATGTTTCGGCAACGAGCCGGGCACGCTGGTTACCGGCAAAATGGTCACAGCCCTGCGCCAGCTTGGTTTCGACGCCGTCTTCGACACCAATTTCACCGCGGATTTGACCATCATGGAGGAAGGCACGGAGTTGCTGGCGCGCCTTAAAAAGAGCCTGTTTGAAAAACAGCTGGCGCCCCTGCCGATGTTTACCAGTTGCTGTCCGGCCTGGGTCAGGTTTGCCGAGCATTATTACCCTGAATTTCTTCCGAATATTTCCACCTGCAAATCGCCCCAGCAAATGTTCGGGGCGGTGGCAAAAACTTATTATGCCGCTAAAATCGGGAAAAAGATGGAAGACATCACGGTCGTGTCAATCATGCCCTGCACGGCCAAGAAATACGAGCAACAGCGCCCGGAAATGAACAGCAGCGGTTTGCGCGATGTTGACTGCGTCTTAACCACCCGCGAGCTTGGCCGCATGATCCGGCAGTCAGGGATCGAGTTTAACAGCCTGCCGGACGGTAAAATGGATTCGCCGCTGGGAATGTCTTCCGGCGCCGCCGACATTTTCGCCAATACCGGCGGGGTGATGGAAGCGGCCCTGCGCACGGCTTACGAGATTGTCACCGGGCGGGAACTGCCCGCAAAGAATCTGCATATAGCCCCCATTGCGGGACTCAGCGGCATCAAGCAGGCCTCGCTGAAAATTGAGGGCACGCTTGACGCGTGGCGTTTCCTTGAAGGCGTTGAAGTCAAAGTTGCCGTCATATACAGCCTGGGCAACGTTCGTAAATTAATCGAGGCGGTTAAAAACGGCCAGGCCTTCCATTTTATCGAAGTCATGGCCTGCCCCGGCGGATGTATCAGCGGCGGCGGCCAGCCCCGTTTCACCAACGACAAAATCCGCCAAAAACGAATCAATGCGATTTACAAGGAGGACGAGGGCAAGCAGTTGCGCAAGTCGCACGAGAATCCGGAAATCAAACAGATTTACAAGGAATTTCTGGAAAAGCCGCTCGGCAAAAAATCGCATAAATTACTGCATACGCATTACACGGACAGGCGTTCTGCGAATTAGGTCGCCAAAGGCGGTTGCAAAAGTTTCGGCATTTCTACAAGCAATTTGCTGAAAAAGCAGGCGGAAAAATCGGCGGCGAAATAGCCGGGAGCGGATATAATGACAAGCGAAAACAACTGGATGGCCGAGCGGATCAGGCCGGATCAGATTAATAAATATCTCGCCGGCGGCAAGTGTTTCATTGATGCGGCCCAAATCGAAAACTGCCTGAAAATGAATGTAAGGCCCGATGCGGCCAGAGTGCGGGCTATTCTGCAAAAATCACTTGCCATTCAGACCTTGGCGCCCGATGAAACTGCCAGCCTGCTTAATGTCACGGATGCCTTGTTATGGGACGAAATGGAAGAAATCGCCGGACGCGTCAAGAAAAAAGTTTATGATAATCGCATCGTCACCTTTGCGCCGCTCTATTGTTCCAGCTTCTGCGTCAACGACTGCCAATACTGCGGTTTCCGACGAAGCAATCCTGCCGCCCAGCGCCATAAGCTTGACTCCGGCCAGATCAGAAAGGAAGCCGAGGTTTTGGCGGGCGTAATCGGCCATAAACGCCTGATTGTGGTTTTCGGCGAACACCCGCAGACCGACACGGATTATATCGCTTCCACAATTGAAACGATCATGAGCGTCAAGGTGCCGACCCGGCGGGGTTTTGGCCGGATTCGCCGGTGCAACGTCAATGCCGCGCCCATTTCAATTGAAGACCTGCAAATTCTTAAAAAGGTTGGTATTGGGACTTTCCAGGTTTTTCAGGAAACTTATCATCCGGAGCAATACCGCCTTTTGCACCCGGCCGGCACAATCAAAGGCGATTATTTGTGGCGGCTTTATGCCATGCACCGGTCAATGGAGGCCGGTGTGGATGACGTGGGCCTGGGCGCGTTGTTTGGACTCTACGACTGGAAATTCGAGGTGATGGGACTGCTGCATCACGCGCTTGAGCTGGAAAATAAATTCGGCATCGGTCCGCACACGATCTCGTTCCCGCGCATTGAGCCGGCGGCTAACACGCCCCTGGCCCAAAATTCACAATATAAAGTCAGCGATGCTGATTTCCGCAAACTGGTAACCGTCATTCGTCTGGCCGTGCCCTATACCGGTATGATCCTGACCGCCCGTGAAAACGCCGCAATACGCAAACAGATTCTGCCCTTAGGTTGCACCCAAACCGACGCTTCCAGCAGAATCGGCGTCGGTGCCTATGCCAGCGCATACCCTGAACAACAGGGCGGCAAACAGCAATTTATGCTCGGCGATACCCGGAGCCTTGACGCGGTTATCCGCGAACTGGCGGAAGAAGGTTTCATAACATCTTTCTGCACAGCTGGTTATCGTTGCGGACGAACCGGCCGGAAAATAATGAATCTCCTGCGTTGCGGCCAGGAAGGCCAATTCTGCAAGCTCAACGCCGTTATTACTTTTCGTGAATGGCTCGATGATTTTGCGGGCCCGGCAACAAAAGTGGCCGGCGAAAAAATTATCGCCGCGGAAATTGAGGAAATCCGGCAAAAACTGCCCTCTTTTTACGGGCAATTTCTGGAATATTATGATAAAACCAAGGCTGGTCAACGCGACCTCTATTTTTAACAGCAAACGATCGCATGAAAGGAGAAAGCGCCATGACTCACAGAGTGCTGATTATTGACGACGATCCGGAATTTGTTGAAGCTACGTCCACCCTGTTGGATGCCCAGGGTTATGCAGTTGTTTCCGCGCCCAACGGCAAAGTTGGCCTTGCCAAGGCCCAGGAAGAGCGCCCGGATATTATTCTGCTCGATGTAATGATGACCCGCGATACCGAAGGTTTTGAAGTGGCGCGGGAATTAAACAAGGACCCGCAGTTGAAAAATATCCCGGTCATCATTGTTTCCGGCATTAAAAAAGAAATGGATCTCCCGTTCGGCTTTGAGTCGGATGACGCCTGGCTCCCGGTCAAAGGCGTCTTGGAAAAACCGGTCAAGCCGAATGTTCTGCTGAAGACCGTTGCCGAATGCCTTGTCGCCAAGGCCTGACATGTTGCAATGACCACTGTCCCTAAAGGCCTGCGCTTGCATATCGGCATTTTCGGCCGCCGTAATGCCGGTAAATCTTCCGTGCTTAATGCCTTGATCCGGCAACAGGTCGCAATCGTCTCGGATGTGCCCGGCACAACCACTGATCCGGTGGAAAAAACGATGGAATTCAAACCGATCGGACCGGTGGTTTTTATAGACACGGCCGGAATTGACGATAAGGGCGTGCTGGGCAAATTGCGCATTGCCAAAACGAGAAAGGTAATTGACCGCACGGAACTGGCGATGCTGGTTGCGGATTCCTGGACCGATTATGAGAAAGAATTGGCGGGACTTTTCAAGAAGCAAAAGACCCCATGTGTTGTCGTTGCCAACAAAAGCGATCTGGGCGGGCATTCAGCCGTTGCAAAAGCGGCTGTGGCGTGCGGTTGCGAATTTATCGTAAACGTCAGCGCCAAGGAATTGACTGGTTTTGACACACTCAGGGAAAATCTTGTCCGGGCCGCGCCCCGGGAGTTTTTTGAGCAGACGACGCCCATGGATGGACTGGTTCAGCCGGATGACATTGTTGTTTTGGTAACGCCGATAGACCTTGAGGCGCCGAAAGGCCGCTTGATTGTTCCGCAGGTTCAGGTATTGCGCGACCTCCTTGATCACAATGCTTGCGCTGTGGTTGTCAAGGAGAATGCGCTTAAGCAGGCGTTGGTCAACCTGAAAAAAGCGCCGGCGCTGGTTGTTACCGACAGCCAGGTGTTTGAAAAAGTCGCGCGGATTGTTCCGGACGAGACGCTCCTTACAAGTTTTTCCATTATATACGCGCGTTTCAAGGGTGACTTGGCGGAAATGGTTTCCGGCGCAAAAACAATTGACGCCCTGGCTGACGGCGACAAGGTGTTAATTGTCGAGGCCTGTTCGCACCATCCGGTGGAAGACGATATCGGCCGCGTCAAAATTCCGAAATGGCTGATGAAACACACCAAACGTAAACTCGATATCAGAGTGGCGGCCGGCCGCGATTACCCCGACGATTTAAGCGCATACAAGCTCATCATTCACTGCGGCGGATGTGTTTTTAACCGGCGTGAACTGCTTGCGCGCACTGAAAAAGCCAAACACTCCGGCGTGCCGATTACAAATTACGGGCTTGCCATTGCCTTCCTGCACGGCATTCTCAACCGCGCCCTCCGGCCGTTTGAACGCGAATTAATCCAGGTGCAGAGTCGTGATATCCATAATGCCGGTTAATATTCTTGCGCGTGATTCATTATTTCTTCGGCATTTAACGCGCAATTATAAATCCGGACCTCGTCTATTTCCCCCTTGAAGTATACATATTCCAAGCTCCCCATATGGACCCGTCCAATGCTTAATCCTTGCGCCGGTCCCCATTGCAGTGGTCCGGATGAAGTCGTGGTATCCGTTAATACCAAAACCCCGTCCTGGTAACATTTCATGGTATTGACCCCGTCATAGGTAAACGCGACATGATGCCACCCTTCCCAGGTAAGCGCCGCTGAAGATTCACACCAGTGCCAGCCTTGATTGACGGTATAAATATGAACCCATATTTTATTATACCATATATTAAGGCCATAAGCATTTTCTGCCCCGGCAACTTCATTCCAGCCCGTGAAATTCGCCGTCGGTGAATAAACCCAGGCTTCCATGGTAATCGCCGAGACCTTGTAGCTCGCGTTACTGCCGCAATCCACATAATTGCTTCCGTTAAAACTTAGCGCGCCGTTGACCTGGCCGTCCACCCATTGCGGATTTGGGTTTCCCTGCAGAGTCCCATTATTTCCTCGCCCGGAAGAATCGCCGGCTGTCGTTCCCGCGCCTTCATCAAGCCGCCAGTAACCTACCTCATTACTCACATCATCAAGTTTCACGTTATCTACATAAAACGTGGCCGCCACCGGTGTGCCCCATTGCAATATATGGATATCCACATATTCATTGTCGGGGATCACGCGCGTAACGCTGATCTTCTGCCAGGAATCATTGAGCGTTGTAGTTGTATCGGCATACGTCCAGCCGCCTTTTGAACCATAGAGGCAAATCCGGACATTGCCGGTCCCTTTCACATAGGCGCTGGCCCTATACGTTTTGCCGGTCGCCACGAAGTATTTTACGGTGCTCTTTAAGCCCTCAAACGAATTCGCCCCGGGTGTCGTCACTTGCAAGGAGCGCTTGCCATCCATGGCGTCCAGGGATATTCCCAGGGTTGACCAGGGGGGCGGGAAACCGCTTCGCGCCGGTTCCCAACCCGTAACGCCCGTTTCAAAACTGCCGTTATAGACCATCCGATAATCCGGCGTTTCAACGAGTTCAACCCGGTCAACATAAAAGGTTCCCGATTGCGGCGTATCCCACCGCAGAACATGGATATCCACGTATTCATTGTCGGGCATGATGCGTGTAACACTGATCTTCTGCCAGTAGGAATCATTTAATGTGACGGTTTTAGCGGCATACGTCCAGCCGCCCTTTGAACCATAGAGACAAATCCGGACTGTGCCGGTTCCTTTTACATAGGCGCTGGCCGTATATGTTTTGCCGGTCGCCACGAAGTATTTTACGGTGCTGTA
>JBDRJR010000132.1:0-6555 GCA_043814705.1 Verrucomicrobiota bacterium
GGCTGTGGGCTATTGACTGTGGGAAAACCCCAATAAAACCGAGGGCTATGAAGGACCATTATCAAAACCGCAGTTCCGGTTTTTCCCATCTGTGTTTATTCTGTTCCGACCCACAGCCTACAGCCTACAGCCTACAGTCCACAGCCCATGGCATCCCTGTGGGACGCCAGTGAAGTCAATTGAATGTCCGCGGCATGCCGCTTATTCCGTTTTCTGCCGGAATCCGATAAGGGCGACGCCGGCTAAGACGATGCCGATTCCCACGGCGTTGGTCAAAAATATTCGTTCGCCGAGCAGTCCCCAGGCCAGGACGATGGTAAAGGCCGGCGTCAGGTATTGCATCACGTTCAATAGGGAAAGATCAATCAGGCGCAACGCTTCATACCATGCGAAAAAAGCCAAGGCCGTGGGGAAAATGGCCATATACAATATCAGGCTCCAGGCTAACCAGCCGCGCGGCCAGATGCAGTGACCAGGCGCGATCAGCCAGGCCAGCGCCAGTTCAGCGGCACCCAGGAGCATGACCCATGTGGTGGCCGCGTAACCGCCCAGCCGATTGGTGGTGCTTTTGCTGAAGACCGAGTAGATGGCCCAGCACAAGCCGGCACCGAGCACCAGCAAGTCGCCGGCGTTCTGACACCAGCTGACCTGCAGGCCGTGGGGCGTGAGGATACCAACCACCAGCAGGGCGCCCACCATGCTGACCAGGATGCCGGCCAGGTTTATCAACGAAAAACGCTCGCCGATAAAAAGGCCCAGGAATAAAATAAAAACGGGATTGAGTTGCATCAGGAGCGAACTGTTAATGGCCGTGGTGCGCTGTTGGCCGAAAAAAAGCAGGACGCTCATGCCACCGATGCCAAAAAGCGCCAGGATTGCCATGGTTCCCAGGTCGCGGCCGCGCGGCAGAGTCAATGCTTTGTGACGGCACCGCAAGCCGAAAATCAGCAACATGAATGCGCCCAGCGCAAATCGAATGAGCGCCAATGTCAGCGGATCCACCAGCTGATTCACCATCAGATACCGGGCGCAAACAAACGTGGTGCTCCACAGAAAAGCGCTGAGTAACGAGTAAAAAACGCCGATGTTCATGATGTCCCGGTCGGCGCTCGGTGTAAGGCCGGGCGTGAAAAGCTTCATATAATTAGTATTGTCATCAAATCCAGCGTGCACTATAACCGATGCCAGTCAATAATAAAAGAACGCTCTTGGCGGATTTCTATGTCAGCCAAAGATATTTTAAATTTTTCAAAAAAGTATTGACAACTACAGGTGGTTGTATATTTTATCAACAACCACAACAGATTGTGGTTTTTCAAAGTTCTGATTATAGAGGCGCTGTCCGGGCAGTATAAGGTTTTGCCGAACGGCGCAAAAAAAAAGAATAATCAGAAAAAAGATTTGGAGAGGACCTGACGGTTGAAATCAGCACTGCACGTTGCGTTGGTTTTTACATCCAGGAAAAAGGCTCAAGCGATGGCGGCGGTTCGTCGTTCCGCCGAGTCGGTGATGGACGATGACGAACCGCCGGACTTATTGGCGGAATACGATGCCGAGGCGACCATCTCCGCGGTAGAGGCCGCCCTTTCACGGCGGTATCGTGTTACGCGTGTGGAAGGCGACGTGCGGGCCTATGCGCGCCTGCGCAAACTTCATCCTGACCTTGTCTTTAATATCTCCGAAGGATTTGCGGGGCCGAACCGTGAATCACACATTCCTGTTCTTTGCGAAATTCTGGGATTGGCTTACACCGGGTCTGATGCCTTAACGCTCGGTATCTGCCTCGACAAGGCGCGCACCAAGGAAATTATGGCGTATTACCGGATTCCCACGGCGCGGTTCGAGGTTGTGGCGCCGGGAACAGCGGCGGATATGCTTGCCTCTTTTCGTCTGCCCGCGATGGTTAAGCCCCTGCGCGAAGGCTCTTCAATGGGCATCCGCAACGACAGCCTGGTCAGAACCCGCGCCCAGTTGGGTGTGCGCGTCCGTCAAATTCACCGCGCTTATCATCAGCCGGCGCTGGTTGAAGAATTCCTGCCCGGCCGCGAATTTACCGTGGGCGTGCTGGGCAATGCGCCATCTTACGAAATCCTGCCGTTGGTGGAAATCAATCACAGCGTGCTCCCTCCAGGTGTGAACCGTATCTATGGGTATGAGGCCAAGTGGGTGTGGGACGATCCGGCCAAGCCCCTGCCGATTTTAGTCTGCCCCGCCAAAATTTCCGCCGCACTGAACAAACGCATCCGCGCGCTGGTCAGCCGGGCGTTGGATGTCCTATGTGTCCGGGACTGGGTCAGGGTGGACCTGCGGCTGGATGCGGAAGGCAATCCGAATCTTTTGGAATTGAATCCATTGCCCGGCATCCTGCCGGACCCCGGTGAAAATTCGGCCTTGCCGGCGGCGGCGCGCGCGGCCGGATATTGTTACGAGGAACTGATTCTGAAAGTGGCCGCGATCGCTTTGCGGCGCCATGGCCTGTTGCAATGAATGTGCGTTCGACACTCGTGGGTGTTTTGTACAATGTCTTCGAGCCGCGCTTTGGACGGGCGCAGGAAACGCTCTCTGAGTGTGCCCTGCAAACCGCCGCCCGGCAGGCGGGCACAGCGCTTGCCGCCGATGGATATCGCATCCAGTGGATTCCCGTGCGCGGCCGCATTGAAGAAATTATCGCGCCGATCCGCCGCCGGCGTCCTGCGGTGATTGTCAACCTGTGCGAGGGTTTCCGCGGCCATTCGGCCTATGAGGCGCAGGTGGCAGGCGTGCTGGAACTGCTGGATATTCCCTTTACCGGGAATACTTCGCACGCGCTGTTCCAGTGTCAGGATAAGTTCAGAACCAAGGCCATATTACGCTCGTGTGGTTTGCCGACCCCGCCGGGCTGGCTCGTTGAGGATGAGCGGCAGTTGCCCTCTGCGGCTCGATTTCCGCTGATCGTGAAGCCCAATTGTGAGGATGCCGGCATCGGGATTTACCCCCGTTCCGTGGTGTGGACCCGCGTGGCCTTGCGCAAGCAAGTGGCGCGCGTGCTGGCCGTCTACGATCAGCCGGCGCTGGTCGAGCACTTTGTGGACGGGCGCGAAATCAATGCGGCCATTGTGGAGGAGTCCAAACCGCGCGTTCTGCCGTTTTCGGAGATTTTATTTCAGCATTATCCCGCCGGCTTGCCGCGCATTGTTGGTTATGATGCCAAGTGGCGTTCCGCGCATCCGGCTTGCCGGGGCACACTGCCGGTGTGCCCGGCCAGGATCGCGCCGGTTTTGGCGCATCGTCTGACATGCTGTGCCCTGCAGGCCTGGACCGTATTGAAGTTGCGCGGTTATGCGCGCGTGGATTTCCGGCTGGATGCGCATGCGCGCCCGTTCATGCTGGATGTTAATCCCAATCCCGACACATCGCTTGAAGCAGGTCTGGCGCGGTCATTGGCGGCGGCAGGCATTGCTTGCGAGGATTTCTGGCGAAGCCAGGTGCGCCGGGCGCTGAAGAAAAAATAAATGCCAATCATGAAAATTAGACCGATAACCAAACAGGACCGTCAATCAGTCCTGGATGTAATTCATTCGACCGGCATGTTCACGAAGGAAGAAGAACAGGTCGCGGTGGAAGTGATCGACGTTTGCCTTACCAGTAGCCGCCAGCAGGATTATATCATTGTCGTGATTGAAAACGAGCACGACGCCATTGTGGGCTACATGTGCTATGGACCCACGCCCATGACCGAAGGCGTCGTGGATTTATATTGGATGGCCGTCCATCCCGGCAAGCACCGGCAAGGCTATGGCAAAGCCTTGATTCAATGGTTGGAAAAAGCCGTTCGCGAAAAAAACGGGCGGTTGATCGTGATCGAAACTTCGTCCAGAGATAAATACGCGGTCGCGCGTCATTTTTACCAGCGTCTGGGCTATGTGGAAAACGCGCGCATCCGCAATTTCTACCGCCTTGGCGACGATCTCTTGATTTACTGCAAGTATCTCAAACCGGAGGACGCTTAACATGGAACAATGGCAAAAACTACTGCAAAAGAGTCTGACAACTGCAGAAGAAGTGGCCGAGGTGTTCGGCCTCAGCGTAGATGAAATCCGCCGGGTGGCCGGCGCGTTCCGCATCCGCATCAATCCTTATTACTTGAGTCTGATCAAGGCCAAGGGGGATCCCTTGTATCGTCAAATGGTGCCCGATGCCCGCGAACTGGAGGGGACCTGCGGATTGAAAGATCCATTGGCCGAGGATCAGGAGTCGCCCGTGCCTGGGATTGTGCATCGCTATCCCGACCGCGTCCTCTTCCTGGTCTCGCACGAGTGCGCTTCTTATTGCCGCTTCTGCACCCGCAAGCGCATGGTCGGCAACTTCCATAAAATCCACCCGCAATTCATCGCGAACGGGCTGGCTTATATCCGCCGGCATTCGGAAATCCGTGATGTGGTTGTGTCGGGTGGAGATCCGCTCATGCTTTCCGATGAGCGTTTGGAAGCCATTCTGAAGGAACTGCGCGCGATTCCCCACGTGGAAATTATCCGCATCGGGACGCGCGTGCCGTGCGTCCTGCCCCAGCGTGTGACTGCCAAGCTGGCGCGGATGCTGAAAAAATATCACCCGCTCTACATGAACATGCATTTCAATCACCCCGACGAAATTACGCCGCAGTCGGCCAGGGCCCTGAACCGGCTGGCCGATGCCGGTATCCCGCTGGGAACCCAGACTGTCCTGTTAAAGGGCGTCAACGACGATCCTGCCGTGATGCGTTCTCTCATGCAGAAACTGCTGGCCTGCCGCGTGCGGCCGTATTACATTTTTCAGGCTGACCAGGTTGCCGGCACGGAGCACCTGCGCACAACTGTGGCCAAGGGGCTGGAGGTTATCAAAGGTCTGCGGGGCTGGACGTCAGGGTTGGCGGTTCCGCACTTCGTTATTGATACCCCCGGCGGCGGCGGCAAAGTGCCGTTGCTTCCTGAATACGTGGAATCAATTAACGACGAACAAGTGGTCATGCGCAACTATGCCGGCAAACAGTTCGTGTATAAGCAAGTCCAACCCTCGCGTGCGCCGGCACCGCCGCAATTGAAACTTTCCAAGCCGATGGAAGCCTGGAACCTAAAAGAACAGGCCCATCGGCAAAAAGATGCCGGCAATGTCCCGGCGGCAATACCGGTTCCGGTTTTACGGGGATGAGGGCTTGGTAGTCAGAAGATAGAATACAGAATCCGGAATGTCATGCCATAGATCCTCAGGCGGGAAATACCCATGTCGGCTTTTCTAATTCTGAATTCTGACTACTGACTTCTGCATTCTGCTTGAAGAAATGCGCGCACCTGGCGGACAACCGAGGCCACAATCGCTTTTTCCTTCACCGTGGCTTTAAACACCCCGCCCACGTAAAGCGCCGCTTTAGCCTTGCCGCCGGCAATGGCAATATCCGCCTCGCGTGCTTCACCGGGTCCATTCACCATACAGCCCATGATCGCCACGACCGGCCACTTGGTTAATTGGTCTGTGACGGGAAGTTCATGCGCCAACTTGTCTAATTCTGCTTCGATCCGGTGGGCGAGGGATATGACATCAATTTCAACCCGCCCACAGGTGGGGCAGGCAATAACGCTGGGACCGGGTGGCCGCAGTGCGAGTGCGCGCAAAATCTCCAGCCCTGCTTTTACTTCCCGTAACGGATGTTCCGCCAGCGAAACGCGGAGGGTGTCCCCGATACCCTCCGCCAGCAGGATGCCCAGAGCCGTGGCTGAGCGCACTGCCCCGGTGAGGAGCGTCCCGGCTTCGGTCACACCCAAGTGCAGGGGGTAATCGGTTGTTTTGGCGAGGAGCCGGTAGGCCTGCACCGTGCGCGCCGCGTCCGAGGCCTTTACCGAAATTTTAATTTCGCGATAGTCTAATTTTTCCAGGATGCGAACGTGTTTCAGGGCGCTGGCCACGAGCGCTTTGGCCGGGGCGCCGCCATATTTGGCCATGATTTCTTTTTCCAGCGAACCGGCATTAACACCGATGCGGATGGGAACTTTGCGCTCGCGCGCGGCGCAAACCACTTCCCGCACGTTGGCGATGGAACCGATATTGCCGGGATTAATCCGCAGGCCGTCCACGCCGGAGGCCAGCGCCTGGAGAGCCAGGCGGTAATTGAAGTGGATATCGGCCACGAGCGGAATATGGATCGCCCGGCGAATGGCGGCCAACGCGCGCGCGGCATCCTCGTCCGGCACGGCCAAGCGAATGATGTCACAGCCCGCGCGCTCAAGCGCGCGGATCTGGGCAATCGTGGCGCGGACGTCGCGCGTGTCGGTTTTGGTCATGGTCTGGACGGCCACCGGCGCTCCGCCGCCCACCGCCACGGCGCCGATATGAATCTGCCGGGTTTTCCGCCGCCGCGCCAGGATGGATGGAAATGCGTTAGTATTCATTTTTTATTCAGGGACACTGGCGTCCCACAGGGACGCCATGGGCTGTGGACTGTAGGCTGTAGGCTGTGGGTCGGAACAGAATAAACACAGATGGGAAAAACCAGAACTGCGGTTTTGATAATGGTCCTTCATAGCCCTCGGTTTTATTGGGGTT
>JBDRJR010000133.1:0-3082 GCA_043814705.1 Verrucomicrobiota bacterium
GATTAACCACGAAATACACGGAACACACGAAATGGATAAAGATTAGATTCTGTTTTTCATTACCCAAAAATAACTTTCGTGTCGTTTAGTGTGTTTCGTGGTGAAAATATCTTTGGGTTGCGGGCATAGCCCGCCTTGGAATGATCAAAACAAACACGTTTTGAATTTTTAATATTTGATCAAAATTGTTTCGGATTTCGATATTCGGATTTCGAATTTGATTGTGGCCCAGACCCCGTCAGGCCATGAGAACCTGGCGCATCCGCGCCAACTGCCCCCGGCAACTGCCGTCAATCAGACGGTCTCCGATGCGGATGGTAATTCCCGCCAGAAGGGCCGGGACTACGGCTATTTCCAAAACAATCTTCTTGTCCAGCCATTGTGTCAACCGGCGCATAAAATCAGCCTGATCGGCGTTCGTCATGGGCAAGGCGCTTTCAACCCGGACTTTGATTCGTCCCTCGGCCTCGTTCAGCCTGGCTTCCAGAAATTGCACAATTTCCGCCAGCACGGCCGTGCGCCGATTCCTGACCAGCAGGCCGATAAAATCCCTGGTCAACGGATTGAATCCTGACGCCATTATTTCGTTGAGAATGGCTTGCTTAATGGCCGTCGGGAGCGTGGGATTAGCCAGACAATTCTTGAGCGCCGGCTCACGTCCGACCAAAGCTGTCAGGGCCTTCAGTTCGCCAGCAACCTGGCGCTGAATCGTCTGCTCTGCGGCCAGCGTCCACAGCGCCTGGCCATATCGTTTTGCCAACTCATAGGCGTTCATGATTGCTTCTTCGCCTCCAACTCTACAAACACTTTGTCCACTACGCGCCGCTGGAGCGCCGGATCCGCCATCTGCCCCACGACTTTTTCAGTTACCCGCAGGGAAATATCCAGCACTTCCTGGCGCAGTTCCTTGATCGCCTTGGCCTTCTCCTGGGTGATGATTTCTTCGGCGCGTTTGACAAGGGCCTCGCCCTGTTTCCGGGCGGCAACGATAATTTCCTCACGCATCGTTGCGCCATCCCGTGCGGCTTGGCGCAAGAGATCCTGGGTCTGCTCCCTTAATGCCGCCATTTGCTCATCATAGGCCTTTTTTTTGGACTCCATGTCTTGGCGGGCATCATCCGCCGCCTTCAAGTCGCCGCGGATTTTATCAATCCGCGCCTGGAACATGGCCGTCAATGGCTTGTAGGCAATCAGCCACAGCAGAAACAGCCCGATCAGAAACGTGATGAGCTGGGCGATGATTAACGGCAAGTCAATGGTCAGCATGGCTTAACTTCTCTGTAGCCAGAATTCAGAAGTCAGGATTCAGAATAGGGCATGCGAATAGACCGCAATCACAAACTGGTGTACCTTTTGCCGCACGACCAAGGCGTCAAATCTTGTCGCTGGCGGCCTCATTCTGACTCCTGAATTCTGACGCCTGACTACCTTCCCGGCAACATGGCTTGTTATTTTGTTGCTTCGGCGGCGGGCAGACCTTTTTGTAATGCATCGAATTGCCCTTGCAACTGTAATTCCTCGATTTTAAATTTCAGCACGTTGACCTTGGATCGCATTTCGGCCTGGTCCTTGGCGCCCGTGGTGAATGGATCGGCAAAAAGCAGTAACAGGGCCACGACCAGGGCATAAATGGTCACCGACTCAATGAAGGCCAATCCAATAATCAGGTTTGTACCAATGGTGCCGGCGGCCTCCGGCTGGCGCGAAATGCCCTGCATGGCGCCAGCGACGGCCATCCCCTGCGCAATACTGGGGCAGATCGTCGCTATCGCAATGACAGCACCGGCCACAATTACTGAAGCGGTCAATATATCCATGACGTTTTCCCTCCTCTTCTTATGTTAGTGTTTTTCGAAAGCAGTGCCGAGATAGGACATGGCCAGCGCCGTAAAAACCAGCGCCTGCACAAAACCGACCAGCACACCCAGGAGCAGAATGCCCGGGCGCAACAGAAGCGGCATAATCGCCAACAATTTTGAAATTATATTTTGCGAAAAGAAAAGCAGGGTCAGCATATAGACCAGCACACCCAGCATGATCTCCTTGGCCAGCATGTTGCCAAAAAGCCGCATGGTCAACGAAAGCGGGCGCGTGAACACTTCCACCCCCCTGATAATGATGAACATGGGCGCCAGCCAGTAAGGCGGTCCGCAAAAGTGCTTGCAGTAACCCGCCAAACCGCGCTGGCGGATATTTACCAATTCCGTAGAACCCGCGACGATCAGCGCCATGGCCGCGTTGATGTTCAAATTCGTGGTGGGCGAGACAAAGCCCGGGATCAGCCCGATAAGGTTTGAACAAAGAATGAAAAGAAAGAGCGTGGCAAACAACGGCAAAAATCGCGGCCCCGCCGGACCGGTAATTTGCCGGCTTAATCCCACGACATATTCCAGCGCCATTTCCAGCGTGTTTTGCAGGCGGCCAGGTTCCAACGTCAGATGCCGCCGGGCGCACAACGCCAAAACTATCAGAATGCCCATGATCAGCCAGGCTGTCAGCAATACCGTTGGCACCGGAAACATCGGGAACCAATGGCGCCATAGCAACTCCAAAATATTAGGACCTTCCATTCCTTCCATAGCTGACCTGTCCGTAAGCCATCCGGCTCAACGCCGGTATTGATTCGCTAAAATCCGGCTCAATATTTGTCCAAAATTTACTGGTTCAAAACCGCGTGGTCAAGTAAAAACTTGGGGGATGGGTAACCTCAGCTGTGAGAAAAGCGAACGGATTGAATTGGTCGCGCAGGATTGGTATACCCTGATTGCGCGGTGTGTTCAGGCCGCGGCCAAGCGCAAGGGAGGCAAGGAATGCGCAAGACTACTGAGGCATTGGCGTTATTGAAACTGGAGGAAGGAGTTCCCCAGGAGACAGGCACCGTTACCCATGGTCATGCGCGGCCAACCACAAGTGAAGGGAAATCACTGGCGTCCCACAGGGGCGCCATGGGCTGTGGACTGTAGGCTGCAGGCTGTGGGTCGGAACAGAATAAACACAGATGGGAAAAACCGGAACTGCGGTTTTGATAATGGTCCTTCATAGCCCTCGGTTTTATTGGGGTTTTCCCACAGTCAATAGCCCA
>JBDRJR010000134.1:0-22366 GCA_043814705.1 Verrucomicrobiota bacterium
CGCCAGCGCTGACTGCCCGGCCGCCTGATCGGCCGTCAATGCCTCAACCTGCCGGGTCAGCTGTTGGATCTGACTCTCGTTTTCAGAACGGGCGGAATCCCAGGCGCGGGCCGTTTGCGCCCATTGCTCTTCCTTCCCGGCCAATGCGGCGTTGAGCCGCTCTATTTCGTTTTGCCGGGTTTCAAACTCGCGCGCGGATGCCTGTTGCTGGGATGTGCGCTCGCCTATTTGGACGTCAAGCTCCTTGACGCGCACCTCATAATTCGCCGTGAGCGCCTGCGCCGATTGACGCGCCTGCTCAAGTTCCCGGACGGCGGCGCTCAAGGACGCTTCCTTCTCCCGAAGATTATTTAACACGGAATCATAGTCGTTGGTCGTGCGGCCGAGCCGCTCCTGGAGGTCGCGAATACCAGATTCGAAGTCCCCGCGCACCTTGATTAATTCCGTTTCCAAACGGCTAATGACATTGTTTTTCTCGACAATCTGACCGGAGACATCCTGTGTCTGGTCGGAAAGCGAACCAATGCGGTCTGCCAATTCTTTTTCCCGACGGACTTGATCATCCCGAAGCGCTTTAACTTGCGCCTCCGCCTTTTCGAGCGCCTGGGCGGCAACGGTATTATTCTTCTGCAGTTCCTCAAGTTTAACCAAATACGTCTTTTCGAGCGCGGCTTTTTCATCACGGAGCTGGAGTATCTGCGCTTGGCGGGCATCGAGGTCGCCCTGTAATTGTTGAATGCGCAATTCTGATTCACTCACCGTTGCCCGAAGCTGTGCGATGTGAGGCTGGAATTTTTCCTTATGCTGGTCGGAAGGCAAACGACTGGGTTCGCGTTCCGGTTCACCCTGATTAACCGTAGAAAATGTCGCCTTCTCTGCCACAACCTGCGATGCGGCAAGGAACTCATCCCTTGCCGCATCAGGAATCAGGGGTAAAACCAAGGCCGCAACAGTCGCAGTTTCGCCGGTTACCTGATTTACCAGGCTGGAATTCGGGATCACAAGGCGGGAATGGACAAAATCAATGACCGCATGAAGATGGACCGGTCCGAAAATTTCGCCGGATGCCATTTTCACCATCCACTGCATCATAAGTTCGGGCAGGGTTTCTACATTGACCCAATTGACATTATCCGCGGATACCTGGTCGCCAGGCGCGATGCGGCATTCCTCAGCCCATGTCCGCAATTCGTCAAGTTCGATGGGGCCATAAACAGCGCCATTCGAGAGCTTAACTCGCCACCTTGCCGGCAAAGACAAGCCGGATGCCTGCGGTCCGGCTTTCTGTGCTGTTAAGCTGTTAAGCAGTTTTGACATACTCGCTCCAAACCAACATTCGCGCTTGGGGCACACACTACCACCAATCCAGAACAAATAAAACCCGAATTTTGCGCAGGTACGCGCAATAATCCTTATTTCACAATTCTGCGAACGGGCACCCCCGGCAGGACTTGAACCTGCGACCGCCGGATTAGAAATCCGATGCTCTATCCAGCTGAGCTACGGGGGTAAAATACGTGTTTAAAGCCTCAAGTTCAATAGCTGATTTGCGGCCAGGATGCAACAGTGGAATTCTTGGTAGAATTCGGTCTACCCTGCACGTTTCGGAGGCTACGGGGATATATCTTGATGCCGATTGTCAAGTATGCCTGGGATGGGAGTCGAACCCATACGACCTTACGGTCAACGGATTTTAAGTCCGTTGCGTCTGCCATTCCGCCACCCAGGCTAATTTACCAAGCATGGTTTTCTGATAAGAATGGAACGTATTATCTGCAGAGACCGGGCGAAGGCAAGCACTTTGCGCAGTTATCCGAAACTTACACAGGATATTATATCGGGAAGCTATTGAAAAATAGCTGCCTGAACCGCAAGATCAGCAGCGTCTGTTTCGAACAACCCCCTTATTCAATTCAAGCAAATGGAACCCGGACACGGGATGCCGGGCGCGCACAGCCGTAAAACCGGTTAATTCCAGGATTACAATTTCGGCGATCAGGTAGGTTCGGATCCCCTTGCGAATGCAACCGACCAGCGCTTTCCGCTTGCGCCCCATGGCGGCATGCAGATGGAGTTCCGGCCCCTGCTCGCCCGGAAACAGGGTGCCCACCCCAAGGATTTCATGGCCGGCGCTAAAAGCCTGCACCATGACCGCGGGGTTTGTCGTCGTCTTTTTCGGGCCAACCACCAGCCGGCCGTCGCGGGCGCCGCCAACCAGCAGTACCAGGGCAGATTTAATACGGCGCCGACGGGCCAGCGTCTCGATGCAATCCGGCAGACGTTCGCCTTCCTCCAGGCGGACTGTAAAAACGCGCTTAATTTTTCCTTCGGCCACTTGCATGGTGAATCCCTCCCTAAATCCGCGCGCAATAACGCGCGGCTAATGGATGATGGTTCATGGTCAATGGTTAAACTTAATACTGATCTGGGAAAACTGTTTTGTAACAGTTGCCCATAACCCTCCACAGGCAGTTAAATTTTTGATCGCTCAGTCCGCATCAACCATGAACCATTGGCCATTAACCATTCCCGATCTGCGTGCTTACACGCGGATCGGGGTCAATCCAGATTGCGGGCTTCGAGTTCCGCTTCTTCCCAGCCGAGGGAATGGCCCAGTTCGTGCAAAAGGGTCTTCCGGATTTCCTTCCGGAATGGCCGCTCTTCACCATCGGCCGCGTCCCAGATATTTTCGAGGAACAAACTGATTTGCGCCGGCAATGGAGTTGCACAAGGGTCGTCCAACGCGGACGGCCCCAGGAAAAGACCAAGGGTATCTTCTTCGATGCCGTCCGCGATGAACGCCCGGCTCGGCCGCTTTTCAAACACAATCGGCACGGCTTCCGCCCGGCGTTTCACGTCCGGCGGCAAGGCCTGGAGCACGGCGGCGGTTTCATCCGCCCCCACCGCCAGCATCCATTTCCATATTGGCGTCATATGCCGGATACTGTATCATGCAACCGATCGAAAAGCCAGCAATCAGGCATTAGAACTGACAACAAACAAGCAACATTAAATTACGACCACACAACAGTCTTAACAAACCATGCCAACATATAAATCCGTCAAGTTTTCGGCAATCTATTTACGAACTGTCCTAAACGAATCCGGGCAAGCTTCAAATTCCATCAATTCAACGAGCAGTGATCCATGGAAAACGCACCCACCATTATGATTTGCCGGGAGGGATATGAGCATATCCTTCAGGAAGAAATGACGGCCAAAGGCGCGCTTCACGGGCCGATCGGCAGGAACGCGCCGACTGTTGCGGCCGGTGCGGGCTTGATCGTAATTCGGGATCCCGCCGGGACGGCCGTCGCCGGCGGGTTGCGCTCCCCGTTCATTTTCGAACAACAACGGCTGGAGGCCGCGCTCTGGTTTGAAAACCAGTCCCTGAAAACAATGGCACGCGCAATCGTGGGGCGGCTTCTGCCGGCGATTTCCAGTCAGACCCTGCCTTGGACCCTGCATGCGTTTGCATCCAACCCCAACGGCCCCCGGCCATTAACCAAACGGGCGGCGCATATTGGGCAAGCTATGCTCGATTTCTGCGCGGACCATTTTACGGTCGTTTTCCGGCGCTACCGGGCGCCGGAATCATTTACCGACGCCAACAGGTTCCTGGTCATGCAGTTATGTGTCACGCCCGACGGCCTATGGGGTGTGGTCATGCCGTCCCACCGGCTCAGTGCGGCGCGGCCGGGCGGTGTGTATCGCATGCGGTTCGACACGCAAGCGCCGGCGCGGTCGTATTTAAAAATTGAAGAAGTTTTTGAACACATGGGCGAGGCGCCCGCGTCAGGCCAGCGCGTGGTGGATCTCGGCGCGGCGCCGGGCGGTTGGAGTTATGCTTTTCTCAAGCGGGGTTGCCGCGTACTGGCGGTGGACAATGGTCCCTTAAAAATTCAGACCCCGGAAATGGCCGGCGGAAGCCTGACGCATCTGCGTGAAAATGGCATCTCATTCACGCCACCGCCCGCTTGGCGGCCCCTGGACTGGATGGTCAGCGACATGCTGATTCCACCCGGCCAAACACTCGGTATGTTCCGAAAATGGATGGAGCATGGCTGGATGCGCCGCTTTGTTTTCAATGTTAAGCTCCCGCAACAGTGCCCTTATCCGGTCTTACAACCCATTGAAACGTTTCTCCGCAGTCAGCCTAAAATAAAATTTCAAATCCGCCAGCTTTATCACGACCGGCGCGAGGTAACGGTGTTTGGAAGGCGGCATTAGCGCAGTTTTCGGTGAAATATTCGGGAGGAAAAAGATCGAACGTTCAACGTCGAATGAATTTTTGTCAGGATTCATTCGATGTCCGGCGTTTGCTTCGGCGGGTAGAGCGTCGTCTGTTATCCGCCGTTCGTCTTCTCCGGTCTGTCGTCTGCCATCTGCCATTCGTCGTCTAATTTTTATGCCCCTACCCCGGTTCCGCGGGGATTTTCAGATGCAGGGCGCGGGGCGCCACGCAAACCTTAAAGCAGTCGCCGGCCGGCAATGCTTCGCCATCATACTGGGCAGTCTCCGGACGCGACAAGCGCACTTCGATGCGTTTGCCGCGGGCATAAGCGGAGACCTTGTTCAAGCGTTCGGCCAGTTCCTGAATACGGCGCGGTTGATTACGGAACGAGAGGAAATATTTCGCCAAATAATCCGTGTGGCCGGTGAACACCACCACATCGAGCAACCCGTCATTGGCATAAGCATCGGGACAAATAACGAATTCACCGCCGTAGTTGCGGGTATTGTTAATGACCAAATTAATGAGCGGGCCCGTATACCAGAGCCGACCATCAATCGTAATTTCCGTAATTAATGACTTCTGCCGCCAGAATCGCAATCCCACGCACCAGGCATAAAGCAAATTGCCCTTGAGAATCCGGCGCATGACCGGCACATGGGCCACTTCCTGCTTGCGGCGGTTATGCTCCCTGAGAATGTTGGAATCCAGTCCGATCGTCAGCGCATTCACGAAATAAGTTCCGTCAAGACACCCCAGGTCCAGCCAATAATCCGCGCCGTAACGGATGGCCGCCACGGCGCGGCGCAGATCGTCCACAAAAAAATCGCCGCGGGCGGTCAGGCCGAAGGACTTGGCCATGTCGTTGCCCGTGCCCGTGGGAATAAGCACGTATGGGGGCAACACCTGGTCCGCATGGATGGCGCAATAGCGCATCAGACCGTTGATCACCGCTGAATGGGTGCCGTCACCGCCGACACCGGCAATGGCCGCATAGCGCTCCGGGCCGTTCTGTTTCAACCGCCGGCTAACCTGCACATCGGGAGGCACATCTTGCGCGGCCAGCAGTTCGCAGGAAATCTGGAAAGACTCCAGCAACGCGGCTATTTTCGGCCAGCGTTGCAGGGCAATCCCACTGCCAGCCGTCGGATTAAGCACACAGAGAATATGGGGCGATGCCGGCATGGGCGGAAATGGTCAATGGTTGATGGTTGATGGTTGATGGTTGATGTGTATGGGAGTGATGGAGTATGGGGGTATGGGAGTTATTTTACGCCCACACTCCGTTACTCCACTACTCCCATACTATCCGGCGTCCCGCCTTCGGCGGCCTTCACCGCGTTCCAGTGCGCATCCAGCTCCGCGAGGGAACATTGTGACAATTCACGGCCGGAGCGCCGCACCCGTTGTTCCACCGCTTGAACACGTTTGGCAAATTTGTCCACCGCGCGTTGTAAAACTTCTTCGGCATTCAAGCCCTGGAACCGGCTGAGATTCACCACCGCAAACAGCAGATCACCCAGCTCCGCATTGATCTGCTCCGCATCCCCCGCGGCCAGCGCCTGCTTGACTTCCGCCAGTTCCTCATCAATCTTTGCCACCACGTCATGCACCTGGTTCCAGTCGAAACCCACCCGCGCCAGGCGTTTTTGGAGATGATGGGCCTTGTGCAGGGCCGGAAGATGGCGGGGCATATTACCCACCAGTGAGGACGGTTCGCCGGAACGCTGATCGGCGGCATCCTTTTTTTCCTGCGCCTTGATGGCCTCCCAGTTTTTCAGCACATCCTGGGACCCGGACACGCGGACATTGCTGAATACATGCGGGTGCCGGCGGATCAATTTTTTGCAGATGCGATCCACCACGTCCTCGAAAGCAAACAGCCCCGCTTCCCGGCGGATCTGCGCCTGAAACACCACCTGCAGGAGCAAGTCGCCCAACTCATCGGCATGCTTATCGGCCTGACCGGAATCAATGGCGTCAATGACCTCGTAGCACTCCTCGACCAGGTACTGCTTTAACATCTCCAGCGTCTGTTCGCGATCCCAGGGACAACCGTCCGCGCCGCGCAGTTTCGCCATGATATCGAGCAGATTCTGGAGGGTATAGGTGGACATGATGAAAATGCAGAATGCAGAATGCAGAATGAAGAATGCAGAATTTAGGCTCTTGATATTGCTTCCGACCCGCCGGTTCGCTCGATGGCATGCGTCCGTATCCAACGACATTTCCGACACCAGCCGATGGTGTAAGCTGTCCCAACGGCATGCTTGCGGATTCCATACTTGCCCCATGGCTCCGTCAGTCCGCATTTTCTACATCGCACTTGCCAACCTGGTGCTCGCTCTTCCGGATTCATCATCTTTTCCTTCAGCCCACAGCCTACAGCCTTCAGCCTTTCATCTTATCCGCCAGTTTGCGCGAGATGCGCATGGCGCAAAAATCGGCGCCGCACATGGTGCAATGATCATTCGCCTCTTCCATTACGGGGGAAGTCGCGCCAAAACGCTCCCGCGCGTGCTTACCATCCAGCGCCAGGTCGAACTGGCGATTCCAGTCGAACCGGGTCCGGGCGCGCGTCATGGCATCATCCCAGTCGCGGGCGCCGGGCAGGTTGCGCGCCACGTCGGCGGCGTGCGCCGCAATCCGGTAGGCCACCAAACCCTCCCGAACCTCGGTTTCCGTCGGCAGGCCCAGGTGTTCCGCCGGGGTTACGTAACAGAGGAGCGACGCGCCATAATAGGCCGCCGCCGTCGCGCCAATGCAGGAGGTAATATGATCATAGCCGGGGGCCACATCTGTCACCACCGGCCCCAGCACGTAAAAGGGCGCGCCGGCGCATACGCGGATTTCGCGCTCGACGTTCATTTGGATCTGGCCAAAGGGCACATGGCCCGGTCCTTCCACCATGACCTGCACGCCCCGCCGGCGACAGCGCTCAACGAGCTGACCCAGCGTATCAAGTTCCGCAAACTGGGCGGCATCACTCGCGTCCGCCTGACAACCCGGCCGCAGACCGTCGCCCAGCGAGACGGTGACATCGTGCGCCCGGCAGATATCGAGCACCTCATCCCAACGGGTATAGAGCGGATTTTCCTGACCGCGCGCCGCCATCCAGGATGCCAGGATCGCGCCGCCCCGGCTGACAATGCCCGCCAATCTTTTCATGGCCAGGGGCACATGCGCCTTAAGCAGACCGGCATGCAAGG
Source organism: Verrucomicrobiota bacterium (assembly GCA_043814705.1). GTDB lineage: Bacteria > Verrucomicrobiota > Kiritimatiellia > JAAZAB01 > JAAZAB01 > VSJD01. The sequence goes on from JBDRJR010000134.1 coordinate 7,444, forward strand.
TCATAAAATCCACGCCCTGCACGGCCTGCTCGGCAATGACGCTGAGCAGAACATCGGGATCGAAAGCTTCAACCGCCCCGCCTGTCCGGGAGACCGCTTCATAGATCGGCACCGTGCCGAAAGGCGCCGGGCATTGCGCCAGCATGGCTTGCCGCAAAGACGCCAGGCAAGTTCCAACACTCAGGTCCATGATATAATCGGCACCCGCGGCCAAGGCCGTTTGCAGTTTGGCCAATTCGATCTCGTCGCATGAGATTGCAGCAGAACGCCCGATATTGGCATTGACCTTGGTACGGAACTTGCGTCCTACAATCTGGGGGACCAAACGCGTATGCGCAGGATTGAGCGGCAGGACGGCGCGGCCGGCGGCGATTTCCGCAACCACCTGCTCGACGGATACGCGCTCAGTCTGAGCCACAGCCTGCATGGCGGGCGTCACCGAACCTACGCGTGCAAGCTCAAGCTGGGTATGCATGTAAACCTCTTAGCGAAACGCGCGCGAATGCAGGAGCGCCTGTAAATCCTTGGCGTGCAGATCCTGCAGGTTCTCAATCAGCTGGTCAGCACCACCAAAGTCCTGGTAGGCGGTAAATTCGTCAGGCACCACGACACATCGCAGGCCGGCTTTCAGCGCCGCATTGCAGGCCACGGCGCTTTCGACCACGGCCACACACCGCCGCGCCGGGAGGCTGATGGCCTTGCAGGTCATAAGCCAGCATTCCGGGGTTGGCACGTTTACGGCGGTTTTCTGCCTGACATACATGTTGAGGCGTTCCTGGAGACCAAGATGAACGAGCAAGGCCTGGGCCGGCTCGCTGGGCAGGACCGACAAAGCCCCGATCTTGATATTGAGTTTAGCCGCTTCCGTTAAGAGAGTATTTAAAGCGGCATTTAATTTAACTGCCGGCCGGGCAATCTCGCGGAAAAACAGATCTTGAATCGCGGGCGCCAGTTTATCCACCGCCAGGGATTTCTTATCCAACGTTGCGAGCAAACGATCCAGTCCCTGAGCCAACGGCGCCGACAGGTCAAACCGCGACCACAACACGGGAGTCAGGGCAACCTGCTTATCCTTGAGGACTTTCTGACAAACCTCAAACAGGATACGCCGACCGGGCACAGCCAGTTTTTCCAGTTCAAACACAAGCCCGATGGATACAGGCGGCGGCGCGGTTTTTTTCCGGGTTTCTTCTGTCTGCGTGCCCATAATAGTAACACTCCATTCTGCGGTTAATGGTTGATTCCATTGTTGATTGCTGACTGCAAATCCGGCGCCCGTCCGTCTGCATTGCCTGCGGCGAAAACACGGCGGGCAAAGCTACAAACGGATCTCCAATTAAAAATCAGCGATAGGTTGACGAATCGGCACTATAAGTTTTAAAGCGCCCACAGTCAAGCATTACGTAACGGAGAAACATCTTGACTTTGCGAGCGCGAGTTGATATTTTGCAATTTTAAGTGTTTGGAATCCGGAATGCATTGATAGAACAGGAAATGCCATGAGCAGCAACGAACTTTTAGCCGTCATCGAAAACATGGAAAAAGAGCGCGGTATTGACCGCGATTTCCTGATCAAGATGGTCGAGGCGGCGTTAATTTCAGCCTCGAAAAAGGGTGTGGGACCGGCCCGGGATTTGCGCGTGGAAATTGATCGCAAGACCCTGAGCATAAAAGCCTATAACAAGGTCGCAGTGGTCGAACATGTCATTTCCAAGAACAATCAGATAGCATTGGCCGATGCCCGTCGAATTAATCCGGACGTCCAACTTGGCGACTGGGTGGAAACGGAAATAACCGCCAAGGACTTCGGCCGGATTGCGGCCCAGACCGCCAAGCAGGCTATTATCCAAAGTATCCGCCATGCGGAAAAGGAAATTGTCGTCAAGGAATATAAGGACCGCTTAGGGGACATCGTCAGCGGCTCGATCGTTCGCCTGGAACGGGGCGACGTGATTATTGACCTGGGACGGGTGGAAGCGATCATGCCGCTCCGGGAACGGGTCAGCACGGAGGAATATCAAGTCGGTGATCGTCTGCGCGCCTATGTGCTCAGCGTCCAGGACCACATCAGCGGGCATCATATCGTCCTGTCCCGCAGTCATCCGGATTTCGTGAAGCGCCTGTTTGCGCTGGAAATTTCGGAAATTGCCGACAATACGGTTGAGATCAAGGGCATTGCCCGCGAGGCGGGCTACCGCACTAAAATCGCCGTATTCAGCCATGACGAAAAAGTGGATCCGGTCGGCGCCTGTGTCGGTATGAAAGGCATGCGGGTCAAGAACATCGTCAGGGAATTACTGGGGGAAAAGATTGATATTGTGCGCTGGAGTCAGGACATCAAGACTTACGCGACCAACGCGCTCAATCCGGCCAAACTTAACAAGGTGATCGTGGATGAGACCACCGCCAAGATCACCGTTATTGTGGATGCCGACCAGTTGTCGCTGGCCATCGGCAAACGGGGCCAGAATGCCAGGCTGACATCCAAGCTTCTCGGCTGGAAAATTGATATTCAGAAGGACAAGGACGATGTCAGCTTTGAAGAAAAAGTGGCCATGGCCATTGAAGAGTTGACGCATTTAAAGGGCATGGAGCGCAACACTGCGGAAAAACTGGTGCATGCGGGTTTCCTGACCCTGGAAGGCATTGTGGAAGCCGACATCAGCGACCTGATTGAGACGACCGGATTAGATGAAGCCGTTGTGGGTGCAATTAAAGAGGCGGCCGCCAACGCCATGGCGCAAATTCCGGAGCTGAAACCCGAAACCGAAGAATAAGTGGAATCTATGCGCGTTTACGATTTAGCCCGGGAATTGAATGTTGCCAACAAGGAACTGATGGCCAAGCTGGCATCCACCGGCATTGTTGTAAAAAGCCCTTCCAGCTCCATCAATGACGAAGCAACCCGACTGATCCGAAGCCAGTTCCCGCAAGCAATCGCCGCCGCACAGGCGCACCCGGCGTCGGTCCCTCCCCCTCCGGTGGAGGGACCATCCAAACCAACCGAAAAGTTGGCCGGTAAGCCGGCAATGGGGTCTACCACTGAATCTGTTTCCAAACCACCCCGACCTGCAACGGCCAAACCGATACCGAAACACACGTCCACAGCGGTTGAGAAAACGGCGGTTTCCGCCATGGGCGGGAAGCCGGCACCAATTCCAGTCCCGGTCCCATCTAAGACTAAAATTATCACCGTGCGCGGCGCAATCATTGTCCGGGAACTGGCGGAGCAAATGGGACTCAAGCCTAACCAGTTGATTATCGAGTTGATGGCCATGAATGTGCTGGCCTCAATTAACGAACGCATTGACCTGAAGGTGGCACAACAGATCGCCGAAAAACATGGCGCGCTTCTGGAGCACGAGAAAAAGCCGGTGGACCAGAAGCCGCCGGTCAACAAAGAGGCAGATGAACCCGAAGAAGCGGATCGCCCGGAAGACTTGGAGACCAGGCCGCCGGTAGTGACCTTTCTCGGTCACATTGATCATGGCAAAACTTCACTGTTAGACCGTATCCGCAACACCGCCGTGGCCAAAAGCGAGGCAGGCGGCATTACCCAGCACGTGGGCGCCTATACCATTAAATGCCAGAACAAGAAAATCACGTTCCTGGACACACCCGGCCATGCCGCTTTTACCGCCATGCGGGCACGCGGCGCCAATTTGACGGATATTGCCATCATCGTTATTGCCGCTGATGACGGCATCATGCCCCAAACCGAGGAAGCCATCAAACATGCGCAGGCGGCCAAAACCACCATTATTGTGGCAATCAATAAAATGGATCTGCCCGCCGCCAACCCCGACCAGGTCAAGCGTCAGTTGCAGGGCATTGGTCTGTCCCCGGAAGACTGGGGCGGAACCATCATCTGTGTGCCGGTCAGCGCCACAACCGGCAAGGGCATTGACCATCTACTGGAAATGATTTTATTACAGGCGGAGATGATGGAACTCAAGGCCAGTCCCAAGGGACGCGCGCACGGCTATGTCATTGAAGCGCAGTTGGAACCGGGCATGGGACCCACCGCCAATCTGCTGGTCACGCGCGGCACTCTGCACGTCGGTGATATTATCATGGCCGGACCTTACTGGGGCCGCGTCAAGGCGCTGATCAATGATCACGGCATCAAACTGCGGACGGCCACGCCATCCATACCGATCAAATGCATGGGTCTTTCGGGCGTCCCCCAGGCAGGCGAAGCGTTCCTGGTCTACACCAGCGACCGCGTGGTGCGCGACTTGGCCAAGCGCCGCAATGACGAACAGCAAGCGGCACGGATGGTTGTGCCCCGGAAAGCATCGCTGGACACAATGATGGCAGAGATGAAACAAAATCAGCGCCTGGAATTGAAATTGATTTTGAAATGCGATACGCAAGGATCCCTGGAAGCCATTCGGAAGGTGCTGGGTGAGATTAAAAGCGACAAGATTGCCATCGCGATCGTTATGGATGGCGTGGGTAACATCAACGAAAACGACGTCCTGCTGGCCAGCGCCTCGAATGCAATCGTGATCGGTTTCAATGTCAGCAAGGAAGAAAGGGTCGCCCGGGCACAAAAGGCCGAAGGCGTCGAAATCCGGCTCTACAGCATTATTTACCAGATTGCGGACGAAATCAGGGAAGCCATGAGCGGCATGCTGGCGCCCGAGTTGCGCGACAAATTAATCGGCCGGGCGGAAGTCCGCCAAGTATTCCCCATCTCCAAGACCGGCAACGTGGCCGGCTGTTTGATGGTGCACGGCCGGGTTCATATCCGCTGTAAAGTCCGCGTCAAACGCGCCGGCGACCTTTTGCATGAAGGCGCCATTCAGACCTTAAAGCGTTTCCAGGATGAAGTCAACGAAGTGCGCGAAGGCCAGGAATGCGGTATTCGCCTTAAAAATTTTGCGGACGTGGCGGCGGCGGACATCCTGGAGTTTTTCGAGGTCGAAAAAATCCCGCAGAAGTTGTAATTTCCGTTCTTGGTTCTTCGTTATCAACGAACGGTTGTTAGCCTCTTTATCCGGCATTGTTGACAATTTTGTGTAGCGGGCGGTTCCCAACGAAGAACGAGGGACTAAGAACAAAGAACCTGTTACCCCCATGAGCGTTGATCGAATAACCCGCGTCAATGAACTGCTCAAGCGTGAAATCGGCGACCTGCTGTTCCGGGTCATGCATGCCGATGAATTTGACCTGGCATCCGTGACAATCACGCGTGTTGAAACCAGCAAGGATCTGCGTGAAGCGCGCGTGTACGTCTCAATCCTGGGCCATGCGGCGGAACGCCCCCACATGCTGGCGATCCTGAGCCGGCGCCGCGGTGAACTCCAGCGCCGGATCAACAAGGACGTCACGCTTAAGTACACCCCGCGCCTGACATTTGAACTGGACACGTCGGTGGAAGAAGGCGATCGCGTCCTGGCGGTCCTCGCAAAACTGGAAGAATCAACCCCAGCGCCGCAGGAGACATCGGTGTAAATTGAAAAACATTCAATTAGGCCCGGCAGTTGCCGGGCAACTTTGACAAAACGATTAGCCAATGCACAAGACGAAAACAAACAGATAAAAAATCTTTGCGCCTCTCGTGCTTCTTTGCGGTAAAATTTGGAATTTTTGCATATGCCACACGCACCTTCGCATGCCAGTGGATATTTCGGCCTGGCGCAGGCCGACGGCCTGTTGCTGGTGGATAAGCCCGCGCGGCTTACCTCGCACGACGTAGTGGACCGGATCCGTCGGCAGTTCCATTTCGAAAAAGTCGGGCATGCCGGCACACTGGATCCCCAAGCCACCGGCCTGCTGATTCTGATGATCGGACGCGCAACCAAGCTGGCTAACGCGCTGTTGGCCGGCGACAAGACCTATGAGGGCGTTTTGCGCCTTGGCATCGCCACGGATACCCAGGATGCCGACGGCCGCATCATTAGCGAGTCCGATTATAGTCATGTTACCCGCGCACAGATGGAAGCCCAGATCCGGAAGATGACTGGCGATTTCATGCAGACGCCGCCCATGGTTTCCGCCGCCAAGAAAAACGGGGTGCCGCTCTACAAGCTGGCGCGCCAGGGCAAAACCGTGGAACGCACGCCCAAACTGGTGCATGTTTATGAATTTGTCCTGCGTGATTGGACGCCGCCGCGAGCTGTTTTTTTTCTGCGCTGTTCAAAGGGTTTTTATGTGCGCACCATGTGCGCCGACCTGGGCGCGGCCTTTGGCTGTGGCGCCCATCTTGAACAGTTGCGCCGCACCCAGAGCGGCGAGTTCAACCTGGAACAGGCCGCGCGCCTGGATGACCTTCTGCGCTTAGACCGAAACCAGCTTTTGGAAAAACTCATCCCCCTGACCCGCGTCAACCTGCAACCTGCACGCACCCCATGAAACTGGGTTTCAAACTCGCATGCCTGCGCGATCAGCGCCATCCTGTTTTGCTGGCGGCCGGTTTTTTTGACGGCATACATCGCGGCCATCAAACCATTATCCGGAAAATAGTCGGCGCCGCGCGCCGCAAACGGGGCGCGGCCTGGGTCATGACCTTCGATACGCACCCTCTTAAAGTTCTACATCCGAAAATGGCCCCGCGCCTGTTGACTTCGACCCCGCACAAGCTCCGACTATTACAAGCTTTGGGCGTGCATGGATGCATCATAATTCCATTTACACGCGCATTGGCCCGGCAGGAACCGAAGGCATTCATTGCCATGCTGGCGCGCTCGATCCCGGCCTTGCACCAGATCGTGATCGGCCGGAACTGGACATTCGGCCGACAAGGGCGTGGCAACCCGGCCATGTTGAAATCCCTGGCGCCTTGCTTCGGATTCAAGGTTATGGTTATTCCGCCGGTGCGATGGCGCGGCACGGTGGTTTCCAGCACGCGGATTCGCGCCGCCGTGCTGGCCGGCCGCCTGACGGAAGCCGCCGGCATGCTCGGCCGTCCATTCAGTTTATTGGGAACCGTTGTGCCCGGCCGCGGACTTGGCCGCAAGCTGGGCATTCCCACGGCCAATCTGAATCCACACAACGAGGTGGTTCCTCCGGACGGCGTATATATCGTCCGGGCATGCTGGGACGGCTTTGTCTATCCTGGCATCATTAATTTGGGTGTTCGGCCGACGGTTAAGAACGTTAAGCGTGAAGCGTGGAGCGTGGACCGACCATCGCCGGTGGAGTGTGTTCTGACTTCCAACCTCTGTCCTCCGTTCAACGCTAGACGCTCCACGCTCCACGTGCTTCGTCCGGCACGCGTGCTTGAACTGCACGTCTTCGGCCTGCGCCGCAACCTTTACGGAAAAACCATTGAAGTCACGTTCCTGAAGAAACTCCGTCGCGAACGGATCTTCCCGTCCTTAGAGGCGCTCCGACGCCGGATTCGGGAAGATATTGAACGGGCCAAGGCGTGGTTTGAGCGAAGATAGTTTCCGGAACGTTCTTCGTTCTCTCGCATGGGCGTAGCGCTCCTGCGGAGCCTGGTGGTTCCTCGTTTATCCGAAACGAAGAACGATGAACAAAGAACCAGGAACTCTTTAATCTGAACAGCTGTTTTTTATTTATTTCCCCTATTTACAAATTACGGGCGAATGGCTATACTTCACCCGAAACAAACCAAGAACAATGGAAACCCCATGGAATTATCAACCAAAGACGAAATCAAGAAAGAGTTTCAGCACCACGAAAAAGACAGTGGTTCGGCTGGTGTCCAGGTGGCCCTGTTGTCCCTGCGGATCAACAAGCTGACCGAACACCTCAAGGCCAATAAGAAGGACCACAGTTCCCGCTATGGGCTGATCAAGATGGTCAGCGCGCGCCGTAAACTGCTGGATTACTTGGCACGCACCGACAAGGCCGGTTACCAATCCGTCATCGAGCGCCTGCAATTAAGGCGCTAATGATTGGCAATCCCTTTTGGCCAAGTGCAGGCTAAGGCAATCCACGCCGGGATGACCGGATCGTTGGATCATAAAGCCCCGCCCGTCAATCAAGCACGCATCGTTGGCAAAGGTTCGCCCAAGCCAAGGCGGCCGTAGCAACGGGGTATTTTCCGCCCGAGGCGGATCTGCACATGGCATGAAACCGCAAAGGCAAGAGGTTCTGGATTTAGGCAATCGGTAATCCGTGGTAAAAAAAATCGCTCTTTGCGTTCTTTGCGGTTAATGTTGCCTTGTTATTTTAATTCCTGTCAATCCCTAAGAGTCGGTTTTATGAAATAAAAGGAAACATCATGAAAGCCACAACGTTCGTAGAAGTCAGTGTCGGCAACAAACGCATGCGCATCGAAACCGGCCTGCTGGCCCAACAGGCCCAGGGCGCGGTCACCGTGCAATCCGGCGAAACCATCCTTTTTTCGGCCGTCACGGCCGCGGACACTCCCCGGGCAGGCATTGATTACTTCCCACTGCAGGTTGAATACCGCGAGAAATATTATGCCGCCGGAAAATTTCCCGGCGGCTTCTTCAAGCGCGAAGCGCGTCCCTCCGAAAAGGAGGTTCTGACGGCCCGGCTCACCGACCGGCCCATCCGGGCCCTGTTCCAGAAGGGCTTCCGTAATGAAGTGCAGATCAACAATATGCTGTTATCGGCCGATGGTGAAACTGATGCCGATATTCTAAGTATCGTAGCTTCCAGCGCGGCGCTGACGCTTTCGGATTTGCCCTTTTACGGCCCGATCGCCGGCGTGCGCGTGGGCCGCGTGGATGGCGCCTGGGTGCTGAATCCCACCCACAGCGAACGCAATCGCAGTGACCTGGACCTCATTTATGCCGGCACGCGCGATCTGCCCATCATGATCGAGGGCGATGCCAGGGAAATTTCGGAAGCGGACCTGCTCTCTGCCATGCAAACGGCCCACGCCGCCTGCGTAGCCATTATTGACGCCCAGTTGGACCTGCGGCGCAAGTTAGGACTGCCGGACAAGGTTGTCACGGACCTGGTCGAGGACCAGACGCTGATTACCGCGGCGCGCGACCTGACCGGGACCGAGCTGGCCGAAGCGCTATGCATCCAGGGTAAACAGGAACGCCGGATGCGCATGAATACAATTCGCGAAACGCTCAAAACTAAACTCGCGGCACAATTCCCGGAAATGACCGAAGAACAGTTTCGCGCCATGTTTGACGAGCTGGAAATTGAAGCGGTGCGCGATAATGTGCTGAACAAAAGCCGCCGCATCGGCGGACGCGCCTTCGACGCCATTCGGCCGCTGACCGCGGATGTCGGCCTGCTTCCGCGCGCGCACGGATCGTCCCTGTTCAGCCGCGGCGAGACCCAGGCGCTGGGCACTGTAACCCTGGGCAGTAAGGGTGACATCCAGAAATTGGACGCCATCACGGGCGGACCGGTTGAAAAGAAATTCATGTTGCACTATAATTTCCCGCCCTATTGCGTCGGCGAAGTCGGCCGGTTGGGTTCAACCGGGCGGCGCGAACAAGGGCATGGCGCGCTGGCGGAACGCTCGCTGGAGGCGGTTCTGCCCCAGGATTATCCTTATACCGTCCGGCTGGTTGCGGACATCATGGGTTCCAACGGCTCAAGCTCCATGGCCAGCGTGTGCGCGGGCACTTTGGCGCTCATGGACGCAGGTGTGCCCATTCGTCAGCCCGTCGCCGGCATTTCCATCGGTCTGTTCACCGGCGGTGACCGCGCCGTGCTGGTCACCGACATTATCGGCGAGGAGGATCATTGCGGGGATATGGATTTCAAGGTCGCCGGCACGCGCCAGGGCATTACGGGTTTCCAGGTGGACTTGAAAATCCGCGGACTGCCCTGGGCGCTGGTAGCCGAGGCGTTTGAAAAAGCCCGCGCGGCCCGAGTACAGATACTGGACTTCATGGCAACGATCATAGAAAAGCCGCGCAGTGAAATGTCGCCTTACGCACCGCGCGTTTCGGTCGTCAAGATCAATCCCGAAAAGATCGGCGCGCTGATCGGACCCGGCGGCAAAAATATCCGCCGCATCACGGAGATCACCAACACCCAGATTGATATTGAGGACGACGGCACGGTCAGCATTTTCAGCACCGACCAGGCCTCGATGGACATGGCCTTGCGCGAAGTCAGCTTGGTCTCGGCCGAGGCCGAGGAAGGCGTGATTTATAACGGCACGGTAACGGGGATCAAGGAATTCGGCGCGTTCGTGGAAATTTTCCCGGGCCGTGACGGACTGGTGCATATCAGCGAACTGGCCGATTTCCGCGTAAACCACGTGGAGGATATCTGCAAAATCGGCGACCAAATGTGGGTCAAGTGCATCGGTGTGGATGAGCGCGGGAAAATCCGCCTGAGCCGTCGCGCCGCCATGCAGGAAAAGGGGCTGACGGATAAGAAATGAAAAATGCAAAATGCAAAATGAAGAATGATTAAGTTCTTCGCTTGCCGGGCCGCAATTTTGCATTTTGCATTTTTCATTCTGCATTTCCTATGAAAAGCGACTGCATTTTCTGCAAGATCGTGGCGGGGCAACTGCCCGCCTGCAAGGTGCATGAAGACGCCGACACGCTGGCCTTTATGGATATCGGCCCGATTGTCCCCGGCCACATCCTGGTTATCCCCAAACTGCATGTTGAGACGCTGACGGCGGCGCCGCCCGTAATCCTGCAAAAGCTGATCCTTGTGGCGCAGAGCATTGCGCGCGCCCAGCTCAGCGCTTTCAAGGCCGACGGCGTCAATGTGATGCAGGCGAACGGCCAGGCGGCCGGACAGGTGGTGCCCCACCTGCATTTGCATGTTATCCCCCGGTTCACCGCCGACGGCCACCACTGGAACTGGAAGCCGCGCCCCTATGCCACGAGCAAGGAAATGAACGCCCTGGCGGAAAAAATCAAGGGGGTTCTAAAATGAAGAATGCAGAATGCAGAATGTAGAATGCAGAATGAATCCGGAATCATCCTTTAGTTAGGCCGCCAAAGGCGGCAACTCGGCCGGCAGGGACGCCGGCGCCACCTTAAGAGATTATTGTCCAAGGTGGACGCCGACCTCCGGGCGGCTATGAACTTTGTCCGGCTGTTGCCGGACTTCGGTGGGCGAAGGAAGGTCGTAGCGGGCCTACTCCGCTGGAGCAAAGCTCCTGGTTGCGAAGGCCGGGAGGCTTGCTTCGCAGAGTAGCATCCGCCAATGGCGAAAAATTCCTACACATGAAATCCTATGCGCAAAATCACCTTTGAAGAAGCCGTGGCACAGATTCTGACGGAAAATCCCCGCTACGCCCCGGAGTCATATTATTTTATCCGGGAAGCGCTGGATTGGACCACCCGGTCGCTGAAAAAACCGATTGAAGGTCCGGGACGCCATGTAAGCGCCGCTGAACTGCTGGAAGGCATTCGCCAGTTCGCGCTCAAGGAATACGGCCCCATGGCCCTGACGGTATTGCAATCCTGGGGTATCCGGCAATGCGCTGATTTCGGCCAGATCGTATTCAACCTGGTTAACAAGAAGTTTTTAGGTAAAACCGATGATGATTCTGTGCACGACTTCGACCACGGCTATGATTTCGTAACCGCCTTTCGCGCGCCGTTTGAGCCGGAGCAGAAAAAGAAATGCGGAATGCAAAATGAAAAATGAAAAATGTCCGCCAAAGCGGATCCGCCTATGGCGGAAAAAATGCGGAATGATGGCATGACGAGCAAGGCGCAAACATTACGTTTCTGGTTTGGGTTCATGATTCTTCGTTTGGCGTTTTTGGTTTTCGCATTTTTAATTTTTAATTTTGCATTTTGCATTTCTTCCTCCGGCGCCGCGCCGGAGACCGCCCTCGATCAGATCGCCGCCGATGTGAACCGATTTGTGCTGGATAACGGGCTGATCGTGCTCACGCGCGCGGATAGCGGCGCAAGCGTAGTAGCCATTCAAATCTGGGTCGGCGCCGGCGCCGTGCACGAGCAGGAATTCATAGGCGGAGGCCTTTCGCACCTGATCGAGCACATGATTTTTAAGGGGACAATGAAACGGCCGCCGGGCAAAATTGCCCGTGAAATCAACGATACCGGCGGCTCCATCAACGCTTACACTTCCCTGGATCGCACGGTCTTCCTGGTGGATATCCCGTCCGCGCACTGGCAAACCGGTTTGGCCGTGCTGGCCGATGCCGTGCTGAACGCCGCCTTCCCGGAAGACGAATGGCAACGCGAAAAAGACGTGGTCCGCCGTGAAATGGCCATGGGCAAAGACAACCCGGAACGGCGGGTATCCGAACTCCTCTGCCAAACGGCCTACAACGTGCATCCCTATCGGGTTCCCGTGATTGGTTATGAGGATATTTTTAAAACCATCACCCGCGCCGATTTGCTGGCCTTTTTCCACCGCCATTATATGCCCAACAACATGATCTTATCCATCGTTGGCGATGTGCACATTGACGACGTCCGCGCCGAGGTCCAAAAACAGTTTGGCGATTACCCGCGCCGCGCTTATCCACCGGTAGTTCTGCCCCCCGAGCCGAAGCAGATCGGACTGCGCACCGCCCGCCAGACGGGCGCTTGGACCGTCGCGCGCTTAGAATGGGCTTGGCACACCGTGCCCTTGAGCCATCCCGACGCACCCGCCCTGGATTTGCTGGCCTCTATCGTCGGCCAGGGGCGCAGTTCGCGTTTGGCAATTGCAATCAAGGAAAACAAGAAGCTGGTCTCCCAGATTGAGGCCTGGTCATTCACCCCGCGTGACGCCGGCTTATTCGGCATCAGCGCCGTGTTCGATCCGACGAACGAGCCGGCGCTTACCAAGGCGCTGGAAGCGGAAATTACGCGCTGGATAACCGTGCCGTTCAGCCTGAAAGAAATTGAAAAGGCGCGCCGCCAAATACTGACCGGGACGCTCAACGCATTTCAAACGATGCATGGCCAGGCCAACCAGTTCGCCTCAGGCGAATTTTATGCCGGCACGCCCGCTTTTTTCCAGGTATACCTGCGGCGCCTGCGCGAGGTAACCCCCGCCTCGCTGTCCGGCGTTGTGCGCCGCTACCTGACGCCGGACAACCTGACCAGGGCAGTTTTGATGCCCGACGACGGACAACGGACGACAGACGACAGACCGGCAAAGGCGGGAATCGGAGCAGAGAAGCAAACATCGAACATCCAACATCCAACATCCAACATCGAATTAAAAACGAAGAACGAAGAACCAAGAACCAAGAACACCTCCACTCCGCAATCTGCAATCCACACTCCGCAATCCGCAATTCTTGATAGCGGCCTGACGCTACTGACGCGCGCGGACCACAAACTGCCCTTTGTTGATTTTTGTGCCGCCTGCGGCGGGGGCGTATTATTTGAAAATGAAAGCAACAACGGCATTTCAGCTTTGATGGCGGAGACAATGACGCGCGGCGGCGGGCGGTATTCAGCCCGGGAAATTGCCGATAAAATTGAATCCTGCGGCGGAAGTTTTTCGGCATTTGCGGGCCAAAACAGTTTTGGCCTGCAGGCGCGCTGTTTGAAGGAAGACACCGGGTTTTTTATGGATCTGCTGGCGGATTGTCTGCTGAATCCCGCTTTTGCGACAGATGAAGTTGATAAACAGAAGACGATCCAATTAGCCGCGATCAGGCAACAGCGCGAATCACCCATGTTCCTGGCCCAGGAAGCTCTGCGTCAGGCTCTGTTCCCGGGCCACCCCTATCGCTTCAGCCCGGAAGGCACGCGCGCCTCGGTCCAGGCATTGTCCCGACAAGCCTTGCGGGACTATCATGCCAAAATGGTGGTAAACGGCAACATCGTGCTGGCCGTCTTCGGCGACATCACAGCGGATGACGCCCGCACCCTGGCCGGGCGATTTCTGGGCCGGTTTCCTGCCGGGGCACGCCCGGCACTGGAACACAAGGCACACCGGCCAGTCTTGCCCCAGCAGGTGGCCCGCACAATCCCAAAAGAGCAAACCATCATATTAACCGGGTTTCCGGGAATTGATTTGAAAGATCCGCGCCGCGACGCGCTGGATATTCTGCAAAAAGCAATGAATGGACTTTCCTCCGGCCTGATGACGCGCATCCGGGATGAGCAAGGCCTGGCATATTACGCCGGCGTCCTGCAAAGACCGGGTTTGGAACCGGGTTTCCTGGCGCTCTATGCGGGCACACGGACGGACGCCGTGGAACGCGTGCAGGGCCTGATGCAGGCGGAATTACAACGGGTGACGACCGGGGATTTGGGCGCCGAAGAGTTTGAACGGGCACGGGCGCAACTTGTCGCCGATCACCAGCAAAGCCTGCAGGTGACGGGCGAACTGGCCTTGACATGCGCCCTCAATGAATTATATGGTTTAGGCCACGATTACAGTTTTAAGCTGGAACAGCGCCTGCGGTCCATAACGCGGGAGGATGTGCGCAAAGCCGCGGCAGAGTTGCTGACGCCGGAGAAATGCGTGAATGTTGTGGTGATGCCACTTTTAAATGCAAAATGAAAAATGCAGAATGCAAAATGAATACAAAACCATACTTTATGGAACAACGCGCATGCATACAGGGCCTAAAGACCTGAAACAGCGCACGAAATCTTTCGCGATACGAATTATCCGCATGTATGCCAGGCTTCCAAAAACAACGGTTGCACAGGTTCTTGGAAAACAAGTGCTTCGTTCCGGCACATCCGTTGGCGCTAATTATTGCGAAGCAAATCGGGCGCGCTCAAAGGCGGAATTTATTTCAAAAATGGGAGATTGCCTGAAGGAACTTGACGAAACCATGTATTGGCTGGAATTGCTTGTTGAAGCCGACATCGTATCGCACGATAATATGACCGCCTTAATAGATGAAACCCGCCAAATTACAGCCATCTTTGTTTCCATCATTAATCATGCCAAGCAGAATGTTTAACGGATTACACTGGCGTCCCACAGGGACGCCATGGGCTGTGGACTGTAGGCTGTAGGCTGTGGGTCGGAACAGAATAAACACAGATGGGAAAAACCGGAACTGCGGTTTTGATAATGGTCCTTCATGGCCCTCGGTTTTATTGGGGTT
>JBDRJR010000135.1:0-2649 GCA_043814705.1 Verrucomicrobiota bacterium
TTCGTAATAAACATCATTCTTTTTCTCGTCGGGACAGAGCAGGAGAAGCACGCAGTCATCATTGAAAATCTTATCGCTGTCCCGCTCCGCGCCGGTCTTGAATTCAGCCAGCTGATTATTGGCCGGATCAAGGCAGGACGCCTCGCAACGCAAGGCGATATAAAGGTTTTGCGCGTCATACGCGATATAGGCCCGGGTCTGCTCCCGGGCAAACTCCTTTTGTTTCAGAAGGACGAAAGGCGCGATTTCAATGGTGTTTGTCCAGCACGGGTCGTCCAATTTGCCGTCAATGACCGGCGGTCGCGCGGCCTGGCCGACGCGGACCTCCGCGATCTTTTCAAAGGCCGTGACCGGCGTCAGCGCTCCGAAAAAAAAGCACCCGAGACAGATTGCCGCCGCCGATTGCATGATGTTTTGCATGAGGTCATCTCCTAATCATAACTATTGCATTTTCCGACACACTTCGATTTCGTCGATTAACAACCAACTGTTGGCAAAAACCAGGTGATTATCAACATTTGGCTCCTTCGGCTTCGGCTGCTTTTTGAAGAAGTTGATTTTGACGAATTGTGCCTGGCGCGGCTGGTCAAAAATGATTTCGGCCCAGCCGTTGTGATATTCACAGGTCGAACCGAGTTTTTCAAATATTTTGCCGTCATTACTCAGCGCAACCGTAATGCGGTCGGCATTGCCGTTAACCTGCCGCAACGCGGCGGCGCAGCGCACGGCATCAATACTTTCGACCGCCTGGAGGTTGATGGTGATATCGACGCTGAGCTGGTCGCTTTTATGATCCTCAAAATAATAACCAATCAAGCGGGTATCATCTATTGGGTAACAATACCCGCCGCACAGCCGGCCATCCGTCAACCTGTGGTCGAGATCGGGCGGAAAAAAACACCCGGCCACATAACCCGGTTCCGGCGATTTGACATAACTTTTCCCCAGCGCCAGGTTGCGATACATCGGCGCCGGATGAGCATGGTAATCGCGGTACTTGCCGTATTGTTCCACCGCCGCCGGCCCGCCGGTTTCCGGTTGCAGACCGGGTTTCGCAAATAGACCCGTCAAAACAAACGTCAACACTTTTTCCACATGCGGCCGCACGGCTGTAATCTGCTGAACGAATCCGGCCGCGCCGTCAAAACCGCCGTTCAGCACGCGCGGCACGAGCTTGGGAAACTCGCGGGCATTGTAGTCAAAGGATTCGCAATTAGCCCATAAATGGATTTTGGTCTTGTCACAAATTTCCCGGAACAACGCGAAATTGCGGTTGTTTTCCCAAGGCCCAAGGGCATGCCGGAAGCCGCCCACCCCGTCCTGGGGCATCAAAATATCCAGACAATCCGGATGCTCCAGCAAGTAGCGCTCGAATTCAGGGTGAATTCCACGGATGGAACCCAGCTTGGCGCTGGCCGGTTCCGCAATTCCCCATTTACCCAGGTCGTAATAAGGGCTGTCAAAAGACAACGACTCCTGATAGGGCGATGACAATATCGGCATGACCGGGCTAAGACGACCGGCGGCCGAGCGCAGTTCCTTCCAGGTTTTGTCAAGACATACGGCGGCGTTTGCGCCGGCGGTGGCGTGCTCGACGGCCGCATACCATCCGTAAAACGAGCTGATCCGGCCGTAACGCCCAAAAAGTTCGTCAATTATTTCCGGATTTTTGTCGGAGTTTTTGTTGGCACCCAATCCGATAAAGACGGCTTGCCCGTTTTTCCTGGCCGTTTCCAGGATTGCCTTGATTGGATCTTTTGACTTTAAATTACCGGCCAGCGGCATGATTTTTGACGGATAATACGCATGTAATTGCCCGTCTTTCAGTCCCGTCGGCCCGTAAGTTTCAAAGATAAGCAGAGTTTTCATGCCAATCTCGTCCCAGGCCGTGAGTTGTTCGGCCCATTGCGCGTCGTCCAGATCTTTGCCGCCGCTGATCGTGATAAACCCGCCTTCCAGGATATTGCCGGTGGTGGAGCGCACCTCTACTTTTCGCCGGATCCGGGTTTGACGTCCGTCAAAGCTGAGTGTCGCCAAGACCTGATGAGTTCCGGCCATGTCACGAACCCCGTGAAAACAACGGACGAATCCGAATTTGCCCGGTTCGACCGGGAGCGTTTCCCGCATCAGGCAAGCGGCGGCAGTCTCTTCATCCCAGAATAGTTCGATGGTCAGACGGCAGGCGCTGTTTGAAATATTGCGCGCCTGCAGGCGGATTTCCAAACGGTCATTCTCGCTGACAATACCCGGCGGGATTAACCGCACGTCAAGATTTTCGTCACACCGGAAAATTTCACTTTCGCTCATTTTTTGCTCCTTTTGATGCAATTTGCAATTTTTATTCGCAATA
Organism: Verrucomicrobiota bacterium; assembly: GCA_043814705.1. Taxonomy (GTDB): domain Bacteria; phylum Verrucomicrobiota; class Kiritimatiellia; order JAAZAB01; family JAAZAB01; genus VSJD01. The sequence goes on from JBDRJR010000135.1 coordinate 2,351, forward strand.
CTCCGTAGCCCCGCCTGCAACGCTATGCACAGCATTGCCTGCCCGCAGTCGCTACGCGACAGCGTTGCGGGCGGGCGGGCAGGTTGCCACGGGGTGCTTCACTTCACTCCGATGTTTTGTCAATCCGACATTTCGACCTATCGGAATAGCGAACGAATCGCGCGAATCTTCCGGCGAAACCAGTTTTCCTGCTCCGCAATGACAAAGACCTTGACGTCATTAGCCGGCACTTCCGTCGCTATTTCCGGCAGGTTGCCGAGATCTTTTTCGGCATAATAATCGAATACCGTCATCTGCGG
>JBDRJR010000136.1:0-14496 GCA_043814705.1 Verrucomicrobiota bacterium
TAATATGCACAAAAAAAGCGTTTATGACAAGAAAAATCTTCAAAAATAATCGGCACTTGCTTCCCCGCCCAAAATACCCTTTATTTATAGGTGGCTGGTATGCCCGTTGGTGCGACAAATTAATGATTCTGAAGAGCTGAATCCGCCCCAAAATCATTGCCTAAGGCGAGTTGTGTACGGGTCGATATTTGGAAAAAACCCTTGTGGCAACGGCTCAGCCGGGCCTACTCCGCCGTAGTAGCCACGGCTACGAAGGCTGGAAGGCTTCGCCCCACCTTTAAAACATCACGCAACGCTTGTCATTCGAGGTAAGGCGAGGCGTCCCTGCCGAGCCGCGCCAAAAGGACGTTGGCGCGTAAATGAGCGATAATTGAAGCGCAACCTATTTCTGATTGCTGATTGGGGATTGCGGATTTGTCCGGCGTCTATCTTCCGGCCAGCGCCTGTTTGATCTGGCGGGCCAGGACGGGGCCGATGCCGGGGAGCGCGGCGATGGCGCGTTCGGCGGCGCAGGCCAAGCGGGCAACGGAGCCGAAATGGCGGAGGAGCGCCTGCTTGCGCGTGGCGCCAATGCCGGGTATATCGTCCAACCGCGATTCCCGGATGCGCCGGGCGCGTAATTGCCGGTGATAGGCCAGGGCAAACCGGTGGGCTTCGTCCCGCAGGCGCTGAAGCACTTTAAGCGCGGGTGAATCGGTCGTCAACGTCAGTATCCGTCGGCCAAAATAAACAGTTTCAAACCGCTTGGCCAATCCGGCCACGGGAATATCAGCCATTCCCAGGTCGGCCAGCTCGGCTTCGGCGGCGCGCATTTGGATAAGTCCGCCATCCACGAGCACGAGGTGCGGTGTGTGTGCGCCTTCTTGACGTAAACGCATAAACCGGCGGCGGATGACTTCGGCCAGCATGCGGGCATCGTCGGCGGTCTGCAGAGTCTTGATCCGGAACCGGCGATACCGCGCGGGTTTTGGGATGCCGTCAATCGCCGCGACCAAACTGCCGACCGCCAGCGTGCCGGAGATATTGGAAATGTCATAAGCTTCGATCAAGCGTGGGGGCCGGTTAAGCCCCAGCATTTTTCCAAGAGCCCGCACACCCGCCTGCGCCCAAGGGGCTACGGTGGGCAGGCCCGCCCGGCCGGTGCCGGCATTCTGACCGGAGTAGCGGCCAATATGGGCGCGCTGTTTAATTGCCAGGCGCAGGAGGCGCAAGGTATCGCGCAAGGCGGCGGCCTTCTCGAAATTCAGTGCCTGGGCCGCCGCTTCCATGGCCGCTTGCATTTCCTTGAGCACGGCCGGCCGTTCACCGCGCAGAAAGGCGCAAGCTTCCGCGACCCGCCGGCGGTATTCCTCCGGCGTTGCCCCCCTACACCCGGAAGTTCCACGGTTTGCTGTATAAAGAAATGGCGTAAATGGCTTCGGGGGGTTCCGCGAAGATCCAGCCTTCGCAGCCAGAAGCATTGTTTCGGCGGAGTAGGCTGCCCCGCACCTTGGCGCGGGGTGCTTCATTTTCCCGATACAGGGCGCAGAACAGAACCGGACGATATCGTTAATGCAGTGCTTATGATCGGCCGCTCCGGGTATGAGCGGCGCGCATTTCCGCAGGCCATAATGTTTTTCCACAAATTCCAGCGCCGCGCGCGCCGCCGACGAGGAGGCGTAAGGCCCAAAATAGGCGGCGCCGTCGTTGCGTTGAAAGCGGCACAGCCGAATGCGCGGGAACGGCTGGTTGCGTTCAATACGCAGGAGCGGAAAGCGTTTGTCGTCCTTGAAGAGCGTGTTGTAGCGCGGCCGGTAATCCTTGATCAGTTTGCCTTCGGTCAGGATGGCGTCCGCCTCACTGCGCAGGACGATGATATCCAGGTCGGCAATGCTTTTGACCAGGCCTCGGATCTTGGGGTCAGCCCGGTTTAGCGTGGCGCGGTGAAAATAAGACCGGACCCGGTGGCGCAGGGAAGCGGCCTTGCCGACGTAAATAATCCGGCCGTACCGGTCACGCATCAGGTAACAACCCGGCCTGTCCGGCAACTCGCGCAATTTGCGTTTGATCAGGGCTGGAAGCATGATAGTGAAAATCCTTGGAGCGTGGAGCGGAGAGCGTTCAGCATATGAATAAGCACGAGCAATGAATTTCCGGGTTAAACGATTTCATAGTTTGTTGTCCGTGGTTCACAATTCATACTCAACGCTCTACGCTTCACGCTCAACATTCTTCCGTCGCAGTGCCGTCCAGAATTCGCCCAGTTCGGAACATCGGCAGGCGGCGGCGGCCGCGCCATAGGTCAGGATAGCGGCGGCCACGCTGAGTCCGAGCGGCACAAGTTGCCGGAGCAGTCCATGCCGGGCGCTCAGCCAGGATACCGGCTGGATGCTCTGATATACCCAGAAAGTTACCAGCGCCATGGCGGCGGCGGCCGCCGCCATCCGGCCCACGGCGCCGAAAATATTACGCCAGCCGGGCGAGCCGATGCGCCGGTGCACAAGGAAACCCATAATCACGACCTGGACACCGGAGGAAATCACCGTGGCCAGCGCGATGCCGGCGTGTTGCAGCGGCCACATGAGAATCAGCATCAGCGCCACGTTCAGCGCGGTGCAGGCTATGCCGATTTGCATTGGTGTTTTCATGTCCTGCTGGGCATAAAAGACCGGGATCAGCACTTTCAGCAGGCTGAACACGATCAAGCCGGGCGCATAACACTGGACGGCCAGCGTGGTCATATCAGTGGACAAGGCGGAAAAGGCGCCGCGTTCATACACCAGCCGGACAATGGGACCGGCCAGCACGAACATGCCGACGGCAACCGGCAACATGATGAACATCAGTTGGCGCAGGGCATGATTTAACGTATCACGGACAAGATCGGTCCGCCCCTGGGTTACATGACCGGAAAAGGCCGGCAGAAGGATGGTGCCCAGGGCCGTGGCAAAAAGTCCCAGCGGCAGATAAATCAGGCGCTCGGCATAATACAGATAGGAAGGACTCCCCGGTCCGATCAGGATGGCCGCGATTGAATTGAGCTGGATATTTACCTGCGTGACGCCGACCCCAATGATGGTGGTTCCCATTAATTGCCAGACGCGCCGGACACGCTGATCGCGCCAGTCCATTGAGATGTGCACGCGGAACCCGTGCCGGGCCAGCTGGGGCAACTGCATGACAACCTGGATGATTCCGGCGGCGATGACGCTCCAGGCGACGGCCTTGATACGCCAGTCGCCTGTGGCCGGCAAAAACGGGCAAACGAGGAACAAAACGGCGATCATGATAATGTTCATGGCCACGGGGGTGACTGCCGGGAGCGTGAAGCGCCGCAGGGAATTAAGGATTGCCGAAAAAAATGCCGTCAGGCAAATAAAAAACATGTAAGGCAACATGATCCGCAGGAGATCAAGAATCAATGCGAGCCGTGGGCTGGGGTGCAGGAACGCAAGCGCCAGGGAAGCCAGCAGGATCCCCGCCGCCACGAGCGCGGCCAGGATCAGGCTCAGGAAAGAGAACATGTTGGCGGCAAACGACCAGACTTTTTCGCGCCCCTGTTTTTCCAGGGTTTCGGTGAAAACCGGGACAAAGGCGGAAGATAACGCCCCTTCGCCGAACAAACTGCGGAAGAGGTTGGGAATTCGGAAAGCCACGACAAAGGCATCCATGGCAAGCGAACTGCCAAAAAACGCCGCCATGGCCATTTCACGAACCAGGCCGAAAACACGGCTGAGTAAAATAAAAAAACCGACCATGCCGGCCGAGCGTATGATTTTCCTTTTATCCAAACGCGAGTGCCCTCCGAGATGCATCAGGTTGCCAAAGGCGGCAACGAAAAACACGGGATTCCCGACTCGTTCCGAAGCGTCAGAGTGAATCACGTCGGGAATGACAAACAATGTCCATCCTTGCTACCTGCCCCGTATAGCCTCCAAGCGAAGCGGGGTCATTCCCGCCCCGTGTCAAAGCACGGGGTAAACTCCAGCGGGAATCCATTATGTGCTTTAAAATTCCTGTTTTACCGGGTTAACCGTTGTTTGCCGGTGCGGCGGGCGGCGTTTTACCCTCATCCGAGTTGTGGGCTACCGCCGGCGAAGGCGGCGTGATATGAATGCATTCCCATAACTTGGCGTATTTAAAAAACACACCGGTGGCGCTCAGCAGGGCGATAATCAATCCGCTGTAACCATCCAGGAACCCGCGTTTCAGGAAGTAGCCTTTAAAAAACCGGAAAGCGGGCCGGAACAAAAGATCCATGCCGGAAAATAAACGCTGTTCCTCATACAGACTGACCGAAGCAATTGTTGAAAAGCGGTTCATCGTCAGGATCTGGTCGGCAATATCATCATAGGTATAATGGTGCAGACAGCCTTTCAGCCGTTTAATTGGTCCATTCACGATGACGTGATCATGCGGCTCGCGTCCGGTGCAGATGCCCTTGTCCTTGCGATAGAGGCGCATTTTGATATCAGGCCACCATTCACCGTGGGTAATCCAGCGCCCCAGGAAAAAAACCTTGCGGGGGAATTCATACCCCACGTATTTACGGTTACGCCCGCTTTCAAATTCCGCCAGGATTTCATCGCGCAGTTGGGGCGACATTTCCTCATCGGCGTCAATGAACAGAATCCAGGGGTGGCGCGCCATTTTCTTGATGAGTTCCTTTTGCCCCACATATCCGCGCCATGTGTGCTGGTAAACGCGGTCGGTATATTCCCGGCAGATATCCGCAGTGCGGTCTTTGCTGAAGCTATCCACCACCACGAGTTCATCCACCCATTTCAGGCTTTCCAGACACCGCCGGATGTTGTTTTCCTCGTCGCCGACCGTCAAACAGGCAGAAATTTTATCACGCATGGGATTTACGCCTCAATAAAAACGACCGTGGACATCAAGACGACTGTGGACCGTAGGCCGTGGGCTGTTGGCTGTGGGTTAGAATCGGTCCTACAGCCTACAGCCTACGGTCTACTTCCTACAGCCTGCTTCAGCAACTCCATTGCCGCCTCGGCCACCTGTTCCGGGATAATTCTGAGCAGACTGGCGCGTGCTTCGGGCGCATCACGCCGGAGATCCCGGTTTCGAATCGTGCTATCCTGCAGGACCCGCGCGGACACGCCCATTGGTCCGGTCCGCACGGGATCCGTAATGCCGAACACGGCCACCACGGGAACACCCATTGCCGTGGCCAGGTGCATTCCGCCGCTGTCGTTGGTCAGGACCAGCCGGCATTGCTCCAGAACGGCCGCCAGTTCCGGCAGAGTGGTTTTGCCCGCCAGGTTTAACGATCCCGGCCCCGCTTCGCGCGCGACGATCGCGCACAACGCATGTTCCTCAGCGGAACCGAGCGACACTATATTACATTGCAAACGATCTTTCAATAACCGGCCCGCCGCCGCGAACCGTTCGGCCGGCCAGCGTTTGGCCGGACCATAGGCGGCGCCGGGCATCATGGCGATCCAAACCGGCGATTGCCGGTCCAGCGATTGCCGGTTTGTCCCGGATGCGCCCAACAGGACTTTGGCCTGTGCCGTCAACTCCGGCGTCAGCCGCAGGCGCGGCGCCTCGTTGCCGCCCTTCACGCCCAGAAGGCCCGCGTATTCAAAACACTGATGTTTGTGCTCCGCGCCTGGCCGGGGATGCGCCACATCGGTCAGCATCCAATCGCGCCCGTGGCCGGGCGGGCCGATCCGGCGCGGCACGCGTGCCAGAAATGGAACAAGGGCCGAACGGAACGAGTGGGGTAAAATAAAGGCCGTTTCAAATTTTTGCGCGCGCGCTGTCCGCACCATCGCCGTCAAGGCGCGGCCGCCCGGCGGCAACGCCCAGACTTCATCCACGGCGGTCTGCAGGGTCCAAATTGATTTTAATTTTGGCTTGACCAGCATGACCAGCCGTGCGGCCGGATAGGCGCGGCGCCACGCCTGGATCGCCGGCATGGTCATGATGCTGTCGCCCAGCCAGTTGACGCCGACTATCAGCGCGGCGGGGCCGGATGCGTTGTTTAACACCTTAGACATTGATATCTGCGATAAAACCGGGATTTATTTGGTCTTTTCCGCCATCGGCGGATCCGCCAGGCGGAATTGAAAATTTAACTATTACTTGGAATTTGGATACGGGAACTTGGAATTGCGCGGGCGTAGCCCGCGTTGGACATTCACCGGAAACAGATTCGGGAGATGCACGCATAAAAGTCCTCCACCCCGCTCAGGAGTTCGATTTCCACGCGCAGGAAATAAATCGGCACATCCTGCCGTTCAATTTTCGGGAAGCGCACGGCATCCTTTTCGGTCGTGAGGATGACAGCGGCCTGCTGTTTTTTGGACTTATTGATGAGATCAATGATTTCCTGCTGGGTGTAGCGGTGGTGATCGGCGTAGCGTTTCAAATAGACCAGAATGCCGCCCAGTCGGATAATTTCAGATTCGAAACCTTCCGGGCTGGCAATGCCGGAGATGAGCGCCACCTTGCGGGTTTTCAGAAAATCCAGGGCCTGGCGCTCGCCGGTATAGACGTTCTGCAGGTATTTTGGCCGGTGCGCACATGCCGAAATTTCAGCGGTCGGGTTCAAAGTCCGCAAGCGGGCTTTGAGCGCATCGGTATCATTGCCGGTGGACTTGGTGATAAAGATGAAATTAGCCCTCCGGATGTTGCCGATGGATTCACGCAAAAGCCCGCGGGGCAGGCAGTAGCCGTTGCCGAACGGATTGGTGCAGTCCACGAGCACGATCTCCATCCGGTGTTTCAATGAGCGGTATTGGAATCCATCGTCCAGGATCAACGTGTCGCAATGCAGTTTGTCAATGGCATAACGTCCGCTTTTCACGCGGTCCTTGTCAACAAGCACGGCCACGTTGCGGAGGTTGGCGGCCAGCATGTAGGGTTCGTCGCCGCTCATGGCGGAATCCAGCAGGAGCTCGTTGCCGTCGGAGACGACCCGCGGCGCGCGGCGCCGCTCACGACCGGTGCATTGATCCGCGAAGCGTTTCCATAAACTGTGCTCCACCTTTTTGTAACCGCGGCTGAGCACCGCCACCGTGCGGCCCTCTTTCTGAAGCGCGCGGGCAAATACTTCGACCACCGGGGTTTTGCCGGTGCCACCCACCGTCAGGTTGCCGATGCTGATCACCTGGCAACCCAGGGTGTGGTGGCGAAAAATACCCTTGTCGAACAGGAAGTGACGGCACGCCACCACAGTTTCATAGATGCGCGCCAGATGCTTCAGCACGGCGCGCAGGCAATCGGCCCCGCGCCCCTGGCGCTGGCCGCTGATCACGGCGAGAAAATAGCGTTCCAGTTTTTCTTTACGGTTGAGTCCCACGAGCTTCCTTTCCCCTGTCTTGGCGGTGCGGCGGCCAAGTGGTATAGGCGCCATTCTGCCATTCGCCGTTCGCCTTCGTCAAGCGCGTGATTTGCGCGTCACGAATTTTAATCTTGGTGGTAGGGGCGCTACGCGCCAGCGTTGCGGGCGGGCGGGCAGGTAGCGCGCCTCCCACATAAAAACCCCCGGATTTATGCGTTTCGCTTAACTTCACTCATTTGGAATTTGATCGCAAACATCCGGCTTGCAATAGGCGCTGACAATAGGCTTAGATGTTGCCGATAACCAATTCTAAATGCGATCCGGCCTGCCGCCTGAAAAGCAGATTGTCCGGCGCCGGGCGGGTAGCGGTAGAATAACGGAGGCAATCACAATGGCAATCAGTAAATTTCAGGAACTTTTGCAAATCAAGCAAAACGCGGTCCTTGCGTTTCAGGACGCAGAGGCCGCATGTGCGCTGTGCCCGGACATGGGCGGACGGGTCTTCGGTGAAGTCGGCGGTCTTTCCATGCATCGGATTGACCTGGATACGGTCTGTCATCCGGACCAGCCGTTCGCCAATTTCGGCGGCGGCAACTTCTGGCCCGCCCCGGAGGGCGGTAAATTCGGGTTTAATTACCGCCGCAACGAGTGGTATGTCCAAGCCTGCATCAATGCCGAGCCGTTTCAGGTTGGCGTCCATAATGATCGTGCGGCCGTCTTGCAGAAACAGATTGCACTTGTCAACCGCGCTGGAACCAGGGTTGAAACCCGCATGCAGAGGGCCTTTCGGCTTATTGACCAGCCGCCGCCCGGTCTTCAGCGCTGTCATCTGGAAGGTTTTCTTTCGTATCAGACGACCGATACATTCACTGTTTTGAACCGGGTGCAGGTGGATACGGCGCTGATCGCCAGCTGGACGCTCGAGCAGTTTGAGGGCACCGATGCGACAATCGCGTTTTGCGCCGTGGAGCATCCGGAGCAAGCCATCAATTTTGATTTTTACGAGCATCCCGGCGCGCGCATCGCGTATGCCCCGCGTGGGTTTACCTACAAAACGGATGCCCGGTGCAAGGGCCAGATCGGTATTCGGCAGGCGGCCGGCGCGCGATTCATCGGATTTTACGATCTCTCCCGGCGCCTGGTCTGTTTGCGCGAAAATTGCAGTACGGCCGGCGGCCTTTACTTCAATATTGCCGATAACGACCAGCCCCAGGGTCCGGCCTCGGCCGCCGATAATTACAGTATTTTCAATTCGGATGCCGATATGGGCGCCTTCGAGCTGGAAACGATCGGCTCCGCGCAAGTGGAACAAAAACGGCTGAAAAGCTCCGAACTCATTTCGATTACGACGTTTGCCATTTTCAAAAACCTGCGCGAGCTCCAGGATTTCATGAATGCAATGCTGGGGAAAACGCCGAATGGCGGCGGCGTTCATTTTGAATGAGAATCCGCATCGGCCTGCCAGGATTATGGCGCCCGATGTGTAAAAATTCAGACACGCAAGGTAATTTCAAAAAATTTCGCCGAGCAGTTACCAGACGGCAATCGTAACAACAATTTTTGCATAAATCCAGACAAACAGTCAGTCTATATTATGTTGATAATCAATAATATATGCTTGTTTTAAAATTTTCTTTGTTTTTTTTCTTGCAATTTTACACAAAATCATGCAACATGAATTTAATTCAATGAATATTCGTCTTAAAGAAATTGCGCGTGAACTGGATGTGTCCGTATCAACCGTATCCCGTTCTCTGAGCAATCATCCCTCGATAAGTTCGGCAACCCAGGCCAGAGTAATGCGCCTGGCGGCGCAGAAGGGATATTACGCCTCGCGTTCCATCCATAGCCGTAAGAATTCAAAAAACAATAAACTTCTTACACTGGGGGTGCTCATCCAGGATGACGAAAACAAGGTGGCGCAACGTCCCGTACAAGACCGTCTTTTGATCGGAATGAGCGAGGCGGCTGAGGTCATTGGAACGTGCCTGAGCATTTGTTACGTGCCTCTGCGGAATCTTGAGCGGATTTCCGAGCCGGCATTTCAACCGATGGGTTTGCGGGAAAATCTTTTTGCGGGCCTCATTTTAATTCACCAGTATCCGGAAGCATTTATTTGCCGGCTTTCCGAACGTCTTCCCTGTGTTGTCATGAACAATCACACTCCCGGACTTCCCGCCGATTATGTGGGTGTGGACAACAGCCATGCCATCGGTGAAATTTTCAATCACCTTTTTAATCTGGGTCACCGCCGGATCGGTTTTGTTGGCGACGAATGGAATTCATCCTGGTTGCACGTGCGTTTTTCGGGATATATACAATCCCTCTGTCGTTATGGCCTGCCTTATGAGCCGGAAATCGTCGAATGGGATGTCGGCCGTTCGGAAGAAAAAGCCTCTGCCCTGGCGCAACGGATGGCGGCAAAGACCCGTCTGGGGACCACCGCCTGGATTTGCGAAAACAGCGTGGTTGGTTATGACATGGTTCGCCGCTTAACGGCCCTGGGGCTGTGTATCCCGCAGGACGTTTCACTGACCGGTTTTGAAATTGTATCCCGGCCGGACGATTATCCCGGCGGGCCGGCGGATTGTCCGCAGTTGACAAGTCTGCGCGCTCCCTTTGAAGAGCTTGGCGCCGTGGCTGTGCAAAGGCTGACGGAGCGGATCAGGCGTCCATTTGCGCCCATTTGCCGCATGTTACTGCAATGCGAATTAATAAAAGGACAAACCACCGCCAAGCCGCCGGCGCAATAAAACGGTGTTTGGAATGCAGGCTAAAGAAAGGAGCAAATATCTTGACCACATCTTGTTTTGGCAAAAGCGATGTTCTCTCGATGTTCGTCGAAATGACGGAGTGGCTAGAAAAACAGCAGGTGGCTGACAAGGGGCATCAACATTGTAATGCCATTTACTTCCCGACCGAAGACCGGTATTGCAATCGCGACACGGCCTGCGCTTCGGCTGTTTTCATGCGCCAGTTTTCACGGACGGGCAAAGAGGCCTGGAAGAAAAAGGCGGAGTGCGCGCGCGATTATGTTCTTGCCATTCAGCGTGAACAAGGCGGCTATCCTGAACTTCGCGGAAGCGAAGACAGCGATGACGGCAGTGCGGTGAACACCTCCATTATCGCCGATAATTTAATCCGCGCTTATGCACTCGGATTGGAGCATGGAAAGCGCGATTTAGAGGCCTTGGAACGGATGGCGAATTTTGAGCTGACCCTGGAATGGATACCGGGCGCTTTCTATCACGATACGAATCATTTGCATGCGTTTAAAAACAATTGGGGAGATAAAGGTTCCCGAATAGATTGCCAGAACACCACCGCGCTTTCTGCCATGATGTTACAGCGCATTTATTATTTCCTTAAAAAGAATAACGCCAATGTAAAATTTGAATGGCTGGATGCCGCGGGTCGTGCAATCAAACACCTTCTTGAAGGCCAGGATCCAAACGGGCATTGGCCGTATATAACAGGGTGCGACTGGATTGATATGAACCATCATGGAATGGTTATGTTCCATCTTGAAGAAGCCGCCGAATTTGCGCCGTATGATCAAAATTCAGACATTAAACAGGCCCTTATGAAGGGCGGCAAATGGCTGGTAGAGGAAGGTATTCTCCAGACCAAAAAAGGGAGTAAGCTTGACTGGGCTATCCAACAAAGCGCCTGTATCTATTTTACCTGGGGGTATTTTGTTACCAGCGCCTCCCTGGCAAGGTTGGCGCGTTTTGATCCCAAAAACGGGGAATTCTGGAAATACGAAGCGTTGGAATTATTGCGGTATGTGCGGACAGACCTATGGAATAATCCCGAAAAAAACAAGGAAGGACCATTCCGGCTCATTGAAGGCGATATCCGGAAAGGCTATGCCTGGTTCGGCCAATCCATGGGCTGGTGCGTTTATCAATTAAGCGATCTTATTACTGAAATGGGGTGGTGGTGATTTTTTTTATCAATGAAGAAAAATATGGATAAATACAAATATATTTATTTTGAATCTGCCCATACGGTCGGGATCGGCGAGCGGGAACTTCCGTCTTTTCAGCCGGGACAGGCGCTTGTTCGCACAACGTATAGTCTGACAAGCCCGGGAACTGAACTGGCTTTTTTTGAAGGCACTCATTCCTGGTTCCGCGAGGGAAAAATGACATATCCAACCGGTTGCGGGTATTCAAGTGTTGGCGTAGTTGAGAAGGTAACCGAAGGATTGGAAGGTTTTATCGCCGGCGAGCGTGTAGTGGCGTTTGCCGGTCATGCCAGTCGGCACATCGTCATGCCCGACGGTCTCTATCATATTCCGGATGGCGTTCCGGATGAACAGGCGGTGTTTGCGATCCTTGGCAGTATTGCCCTGCACGGTGTGCGCAACGCAACGCCTTCCTATGGTGAGATTGCGCTTGTTCAGGGCTTGGGTGCAATCGGGCAGATTGCGGTCAGACTGCTTCGCCTTGCTCCTCTGCGAACGATAATTGCCGTTGATGCTTATCCGTTGCGCCTTGAAGCGGCCAAGCAAGGTGGTGCGGACATCACACTTAATATCCGGGATGGCGATATTGCCGAAGCAGTGCGCGATATTACCGGGGACCGCGGTTGCGAAATTGTGTTGGAGGCGAGCGGTAGTGTCAAGGCTATTCCCGCCGCCCTTAAATCGGCCGCCAAGCGCGGTCGCATTATGATCCTGGGATGTCCGCATGGCGAGACGGCGTTGGACCTTTATACCGAGTTGCAAAGAAAAGAACTTTCCCTGATAGGCTCATATCAACCCAACTGCCCGGAGATGGAGACCCCCTACATGCCCTGGACACAGCGCCGCAACCGTGAGTTGATTCTGGAATACCTGCGGCAGAAACGCCTTGATTTCTCGGCGCTTCTTACCCACCGGCGTCCATACACGGCAGCACAGGCGGTATATGACGCCCTCTCCGGCGAAAAAGACAAGGCGATTTGCGGTTTGTTTGACTGGCGGAAGGCATCCAAATGAACCCATTCAGCCATAAATGTAAATAATGCCGTGAAACCTTCATCCCCATATTTGAACCGCGAAGAGCAAGCCATGCGGGAAGTCGGCCAGACGACCATCCGGCCCGCCACGGCCTGGGTGTTGACAGCCGTTTTCCTGGCGGTCATTGGCGCTGTCCCGCTCGTTCAGCAGGTCCATGAAACGCGCGCACATTTGGCGGACGAACCTGGCCGTCCCGACTCTCCGAGAGGTCGGAATTATGATATCTTTCACCGCGCGTCTGCGGCCTTCGCCGTGCTGAAGAGCACTCCAGGCTCGCCGATGGCGCGGGTCTTTGCGGCCAATCGCCGGCTCCTGCGGGAGATGCACGCCTATGAAGACGCGCTGGAGGATGAATCCGTTGCCGGTCAAATAGCCAGGCCGCCCGTTCAATATGCGCTCGCGCGCTGGCTGGGGGCCGGCAACGAAAAAGCTTATTGCGGTGTGCGGCCCTGGCTTTTTTACCGCGCCGATATTGATTATCTGACCGGCCCGGGTTTTCTGAACCCCGTTCAACTTGCGCGCCGTGCCGCCGGCGGCGAATTCGCCGGCGGCAATGAATGGACTCCGCCGCCTCAGCCCGACCCGCGGCCGGTCATCCTGGCGTTTCATCGGCAATTGGCCCAACGGGGCATACAGTTGATTATCATGCCGATTCCACCGAAGTCCGTTATTCAGCCGGATAGATTTACCGGCCGTTTTAAAATCGGCCCGCTAAACCTGCAGAATCCGTCCTATGCCTCCTTTATCAGTGATTTGAAACAAGCGGGAGTGCTGGTGGCGGATGTGACACCGGTATTCACCGGTATGTGGTCAAGCTCCGGTAAAGAAGAGGACGCGTACCTGGCCGCCGATACCCACTGGCGCCCGGAAACCATGGAAACCGCCGCCCACTATCTCAAGCAGTATATTGACCGTAATTTTCCATTACCGCCGCGGCCCGGGGCCGGCTATCGCGCTCAAACCGCCGTCGTGACTAATCGCGGTGACCTCGCCGTCATGTTGCGCCTGCCGAAAGGGGCGCGGGGTTACCCATCGGAATCGGTGCGTCTGCGCCAGATTCTGACCGCACGCGGCGAATACTGGCGTCCGGATGAGACCTCCGATGTGCTGGTGCTGGGCGACAGCTTTTGTAATATTTATTCGTTGGACGCCATGGACTGGGGCGCGAGCGCCGGGCTGATTGAGCAGTTGAGTTTTGAACTCCAGCGGCCGTTGGACCGCCTGGTGATCAATGACAACGGCGCCTATGCCACGCGCGCGCTTCTGGCGCGGGAATTGGCCCGCGGGCGGGACCGGCTGGCCGGCAAGCGTTTAGTAATCTGGCAATTTGCCATGCGCGAGCTGGCCTTCGGCGACTGGCAAAGCACGGCCTTGACTCTCGGCCAGCCCGCGCCAGACCTTTTCGTGGTTCCGGCGCCGGGCAAGGAATTGAGTGTGTGCGGCATGGTGCGGACGATAGCACCCGTGCCGCGGCCTGGAACGGTTCCTTATAAGGATCACATCGTGGCCGCGCACATTGTGGATTTGGAATGCGCTGAGCAGGTCCTTGGCGGCAACCAGGCGTTGGTTTATTTTCAGAGCATGCGGGATAATGTCTGGACATCCGCCGCCCGCCTGCGGCCCGGCGATTTCGTGACAATGCGCTTGCGCCCCTGGTCGGATGTCGCCCCCCGCTACGAGCGCATCAACCGCACCGAACCGCCCAACGACGCTCTCCAGCTTGCCGAACCCTGCTGGGGTGCGTTGATCGCCGCCGGCCGATGAATGAATAAAGAGGCTTATTCGCTATTCGCAGGACTTCCAACCCTTGGCCATCCCTTTGAATGAAATTCATTGCATTGGAATTGTTCCGACCGCGCGGAAACGGCTGGGTGTCATGCGCATGACCCGCTTGAAAGAGCGCGTAAAATGCGCCGGCACATCGTATCCCATTTCGAAGGCAATCTCCTTTTGAGTCAACCGGGTTTCCTTAATCAACCGGCAGGCCTCGATCATTTTCTGCCGCATAATATATTGCAGGGGAGTCTGCGCGGTCTGTTTCTTAAATACCCGGCTTAAATGCTCGCGGGATACGCTTAGTTTATCGGCCAGAAATTTTACGTTGCAGAATTGACGTAAATGTTTGCGAATCAGATGCCGTGTTTCCCGCATCAGCACAAATCCGGCATCAGATTGATCAAGACTGACCTTGCTCTGCGACAGA
>JBDRJR010000137.1:0-44341 GCA_043814705.1 Verrucomicrobiota bacterium
TAGGCACTACGCTGCCCCCCATGGGGGGCAGGAGAGGGAGCAGAAAAGAGTTGTATAGCCCCCTTCATACGGGCTATCGTTATTCGGAGTGGCTCACTTATTAGTGCGTGCAGTGGCTCAGAAATTAACGCGCGCGCGCGCTGGTGCGAGGGCGAAGGCGCGGTCTACAGTGAATTTGACGAAGAGATACATGTCCATAAGGGTCCAATGCCGGCGGGATGGCAATACTGGGACAAAGTTCGAGGAATTGACTTTGGCTATACCAATCCATTCGTTTGCTTGTGGGGTGCGATCGATCCGGACGGACGCCTATGGATTTATCGCGAACGCTATGTATCAAAACAAACCGTTCAGGTCCATGCCCGGGCGATCAACACGGCAGAGGCCAGGGGAATACGATATCGCTGGACAATTGCAGACCATGACGCCGAAGACCGAGCTACGCTTCACGAAGCGGGAATCATGACACAACGCGCCAGCAAGAACGTGGAACGCGGAATCAAAGCGGTGAAAGAACGCTTGAAGGTCCAGCCGGACGGCTGGCCGCGGCTATTGATATGCGACACCTGTCCGGAAACGATCAGCGAGTTTTATGACTATGCCTGGCAACCGCCAGTTGACGGCTGCAACGCCAAGGAAGCCCCAATCAAAGACCGGGACCATGCCATGGACCCAATCCGTTACATGGTGATGAAACTCGACCAGGGCCGCGGTGGCGGCCTTGCCATCCCCGGTTATTTGCCGGTGCGTTAATAGGTTGTTGGGGGGTGAGAGGTGGCGGTGAGGATTAACGGTGAGGCTGACGTTCGGTAAAGCCGAAATGTCCGGCCTCTGGTTCGCAATCTAAATTTGTTAAATGAAAGGAAACCCACAAATGACTACCAAAACCAAAAAGTTTAAAGCCATAATCATACCGTTTAAGTTCTTTGATAAAGTGCTTCGTAAAACCATTATGTTGCGTGTATCTCCCAGATACTCAGTGCTGTCTATAGGAAAACGAGATTTCTTTTTTGTCAGAGAAACCGGAGAATTGGATGGAACCGGAATAAATTTTATTTCTTCCGAGGTGGAGTGATGGTCTTGTGTTTCGTTTCTTCCCAATCGCGTGCTGCATCTTCAGTCTTTGCGGCACCCACCTTGACGATATGGCCTTGAGGCCATCGCTGTTGGTGTTGGGCCTCTCGACGGTCTAGGTCTTTGGTGATGCCGCTATGAACGATCTTCTGCGCTATTTTGAAATCGTAGGTGAATGTATTTCGTTTTTTCATAAACCTTTCTCATCCTTTCTGTTTGGTGTTTCTATTGCGAACTTGCTATTATGGAGCTATCTCTGGTCGGCTTATCCAGAATTGTCGGCGGCCGCAGAGACCGCCATCAGTTCAGCCACCCCACGTCAACGAACCGCTATCTCCCGCTGCGGTCTCTCCTCTCCTGTTTGGGTATCACATCACCGATTTGTACCTTTCAATGACGAACAAGATTGCGGTGAGAATCGCCTCATAGGACAGAAACAACCACGGGTTGAGATCAAGGATCGCAACCACCACGACGACGCCCAGCACCCACATGGCGATGAAGATCAACGGGAGTTTCGGCCCGTCAACCACCCAAAGGCGGATGGCCAAACCCCAAAATGCAGCCAGTACAATCCAGAAAGACACGTCATCTTCCTCCCTGTAGAGTAGAGCCTTTGTTCCCCGATCGTAGGTGCGGGGCGTCGGCTGGCTGGCGACCTTCGCCCTATGCCCACCGGGGCAACCGCAGGGCAGACCGTCGCCCTGTATTTGCATCATACTGCCGTCGGTGATGCCTGTCCAGCATTCCTCCGTCAGCCCAAAGCCTACGGCCCACAGTCTTCTCCAGTCCGTCATCCGTTTTTCAACTGGTTGACATTCTGGCTATAGGTAGGAGGCCAGAATGTCAGACGATACAGATCCCAGACTAACGCGGTCACATATCATCCACGCCGAACGGGCCAACCAGATCGGTCTTAACCGACTGGCCCTTGCCGGGGGCCGGCCGTACATCGACGCGCGCCTGGCGCGACTCCCGTATGAAAGCGACACGTCATGGACAGGCGCGGGAAGAGAAGGCGGCCGGGTAAGCCGCGCGTTTCTGATTAACTACGCCGCGCGGATCGCCGCGAAGATCAATCAATACGTTTTCTCGACCGAAGTCCAGCGACCCAACGCAGACCCTTGCTTTCTGGCAGACACCACGCGGACGGGCATGACGATAACAGCGCTCATGGCGCAGGTTTCTGAACTCGTCACCGCAGCGCGCTGGTGCTGGATCAGCGTTGACCGCAATTCATTGCCGCGCGACGCACAGGGCCAGCCGGTCCGGCGCAGTGTCGCCGCAAAAGAAGCGAGCGGCGACCGGGTCTTCTGGACCGTCTGGGCTCCGAATGAAGTCGTTGACTGGCATTTCGACCAATCGGGGAAACTCATTTGGGTAATTACGGAGCAAAGCGTCTATGACAATTCGGATTTTACAAAACCAGCCGGCAGCCGGCAGGTACGGACAATCTGGCAGAAAGGCGGCGGAGTACGGCTTTGGCTGAACGAGAAAAACCGCGAGAAAATCGATCTCGAGGAACCATTCACAACCACGCTTGATGATGTCGGCTTTGTGCCCGTCGGCACGCCATCGGCAACCCCGTGGTGGTTTGACGACGTGGAGCGGGTCCTGGCCGCACTACTCAACCTCGATTCTGTTCATGGCGAAAACCTTTATCAAACCGTATTCCCGCAACTGGTAATTCCGGACGGCATGATCCAAACAATGATGGATCAGTTGAAGATCAGCGGCGACGGCGTAATGAACATGGTCCGCGGCCTGGGCTATCCAATCCTCGAACCCATAGAGGCCCAGGGTTTGACGCGTTACTTGACGCCCAGTGCCGGGGACCTGAAGGCCATCCCGGACGAGAACATGAGGCTCCGGCAGGTGTTATTTGAAATTGTTGGCCTGGCGATGACACACGTTACCGCGCAGGTTTCAAGCGCCGAGTCGAAGGCTTTTGACCATCTGGACGCAGAGGCCGTCCTGCGGGAACGGGCGGTCCTACTGGAGGAAAGCGAGACGAAAGCGGTTCTGTTGTCGAAGCAACTGGATTCGACATTCGCCGAATATACGCCGGTCTATTGCCGGACGTTCAATGTGCGTGACGCGGCGGAGGAGATGAGCACGTTGCTCGAACTCGGGAAACTGGACCTGCCACAGGCCGCGCGCAAGGAAATCCAGAGGGCCGGTGTTGACGTCCTCGATCGGTTGACCGGCCTGCCGGATGACCGGAAAAAGCTGATTGTGGATGCTATCGCGGCATCGGAGGTCTAAGCCCTCCACGCACAACGATCGCAATCACGGGCGGCGGTACGCCGTACCGTGAAGTGCTGGGTTCGCTTTCCCTTTTCAATTTCCAAGTTTCACATTCTGCTTGGCCTTGGCCACGCAGACATGCCCGAGGATCGCATAGCACTCGACATAATGACTGCCAATGTACTTGGTATGCTCGGGATCATTCATAGTCTGGCGGTCGGTTATCTCCCCCCTGGGCTGAGGGGAGCAGTCGCCATTTTTCACTTTCCACTTGAACATATCAACAGGTGGGGGATCGCCCTTGATCCTGAAGCTGATCTTCCGGTCAACAGGGATAAATCCGATAGCGTCCAGAATGAACTTACGAAACCCGCCTTGCCTCTCCTGTACGTCCCCTCTTATCCGGAAGGCGAAGTCGCTGTCGGTGAGCGTCGGTATATTCTGGTCAAAAAGGTACTGCTCGTTGGCGCACGATCTTTGATAGAACTGCACGTTAAAAAGGCCGTCAATCGGGTCGGTATCCGCAAGCTCCTCTAGCGTCTTCAGCAGGTGATCTCGTGCCTGTCGGATCATATCACGCTGTTTCTTTGTTAGATCTATTAGATAAGAATCGATGTACTTACTGCTATCGGCCCGGTCTATGATTTGCGGGACAAGTATGTTGTCTGGAAGGGTGACAAAAAAATCGAAAATGCCGTCGAACATATCTGCGTCACGATGATCCCGGAAGAAGATGGTGATCAGCTGCTCGATGTGGAACGACTTCAACGGGAAGTCGTCACTCAACTCCTTGCAAGCGTTCTTCCACGCCTTGGCGAACTTGACTGTACGTCTAAAGTCAGAGTTCGTTTTGTTCACTCGTGTCGCAACCTCTATGTATCCTCTGGGGTCGGATGCAATCCACTGCATCTCTCGGTGTTCCTTGGCAAGAGTCTCGTACAATGCCTTTCGACTCTCCCTATGACGTCTTCTCACCAACTCTGGAACCATGTACATGTCCTGACCGAACTCATTCGTTCCGCGTGAATACGCAGGAACGATGTCTACGGCGAAGACTTCTTCACCATCACGTTTGAAAGAGACCGATACCGAATGTGTCTGCACGGATACTTCGAGATCGTACTTGTTTGGGTTTTCGTACTCTGCTTTGATTCTGCGGTGCAATGCTTTCAGCATGTCCGCGGGATCATGCATAGCTTCGTCCCACGAACCGATGAGATACAGAATGTCCAAGTCATGAAGAGGTCTCACCGCCGTGAATCGGGGGTACGAGCCTATCTGAATGCAGTTGTTGTCCAGTACCCGCTTGAAAGCATCGTATACCGCGTTGACGAAGTTCCTGTCGCCTTCTCTCAGCGATACGTTGTCTCGTATGTAGTCTCGCAGCTTGCGGTTTAGGCTATCCTTTTTCATAACTTGTGGTGATCATGGAGGTGTAGATGTCGTTAAGGAGCCTTCCTCGGAAGTTGACGATGATGGTATGCCGTTGGGATGTCAGTTTCGCCATGTCGTCTTCGCCCAGGAAACCCTCTTTCTGCGGGGCGTAAATTATCAAGGCGTCTGAGTCCTTCTTGATTTGCAGTATCTGGTCAAGCTGAGACTCAAAAGGTTTCCAGTGTACCAACATCATCGTCGCGGATTCGGCCTTCTTCAGCGACTCCTTGCCAACGAGGAATATGTTCTTGGCGTCAAAAAGGCGTGAATCAACCAGCAGATCCCTCAAGCCGGAGGCTTCGTCTTCCGCCAGAATTGCTATCTTCCTCTTGGATAGCCCCATTCCGAGGCGAAACCAGACAGGCAGAAGCCCCTTCGCGACATTGAAAGCCGTGCATAGCAAGGCGATCACTGCCAACAGAGTCGTTAGTCCTCCGACGCAGATAAAGAACGGGTGGTTGAAGAAATCAATCAAGTTGGTGATCATTTTTTCCTCACTCTGGTTTGCTCATATCTTCCTCGTTAGTCCAGCGACATAGTATTATGCCTCAAACATAGCATTCCATCGGCATCCTGCGTGGAATGCTATCCGTCAAGAAACCGTTTGAAAGTCCTTGTTTTCGACGAAATCGTGAGGCATATCGGGCGATTGGCAGAGGGATGATAGCCATCACACGCTCCGGCAAGACCCCTCGTTCCACATCCACCACACGATGAAACCCTACCGCCCAGCCTGCTTGGTGTCAACATCGGATCTGCCTGGCCCACAGCCCACAGGCCACGGTCTTTTTCCGTCCGTCATCCGCCCTCCGTCATCCGATTCCCACGCTCTACGCTCAACGTGCCTCCAGATGGTTGACATTATGGCTATAGGTAGAGGGCACATTGTTTTATCGCCATACCCGCCGACGAATAGCGCGGGAGATCGCGGTCATGGTGCCGCGTAAAAAACACCAGGGAAAGGATTGCCATGAACATAAAGGAATTGCTGGCCAAGATCGCGAAAGGCGAAACGCTGACGGATGAAGAGAAAACCTTTATCGCCGGATACGATCCGGACAAGGTTGCCAATTCGACGGCTGCGGGAGCCCGGAAAGCGGCGGAAGCGAAGTTGAAGGAGAAAGAAGCCGAACTTCAGCAGATGCAAACGGATATTGAAGCCCTTCGCGCCGAAGCCGACGACAAGGCAAATGCCAATAAACCGGAGATCGAAAAGCTGACGCGCGCGCTGGAAACGCTGAAGAAACAGGTGGCTGATAAGGACGCCGCGTTTGCGAAGCTCGACCAGGAAAAGCGGCAGATGATTCGGAACGGCAAGATTGGAAAGATCATGGCCGGCCTGAAATTCGTTGACGGGTTGGATCCCGAGTTTCCGCACATGGCGCTCGAACGTGCCCTGTCGGCGATCAAGGATGAAGACCTGGAAGCTGAAGACCTGATCAAGCCGATCGTGGACAGGTTCACGGCGTCGAACAAGGCAATCATGGCGGATACAAGTGGACATGGCAGCGGCAATCCGCCTAAGGACGGTGCCGATACCCAGCGCGGTTTGACCATGACAAAAATCAACAGCATGTCGCCTGAGGAGTTCCTGAAGCAAAAGGACGCCATATGGGCGGCAGAACAGAAAGGAACATTGCGCTGAAGATGGACCGTGGATTGTAGACCGTAGGCCGTAATAACCAAAACCCGAAAGGAACCAAACTATGCTGCACCGAAACAAACGCTCCGTCATTCTGCCCCCGCTCCTGATGCTTATGGCCGGCAGTCTTCTGGCCCAGGACTACACGCCCATGTCCCGTGAGGGATATTCCCAGACGGCTCAGACCGTGACGAACGGTCAGGCGGTCACCCTGACAGCCGGCGTCAACGTCCTGACCTCGTCCGGCCAGGCGGATACCTATACGAACACGATCACGCTGGCAAATGTGGCCGCCGCCAACGTGGCCTATTGGTTGGTCAATGCCGATGGCTCGACCAACACGATTGCCCTGGCGAAAACCGGCAACTGGAAAACCGCCGCCGTTGTGCTCTCCGCCGGCGAGGCGCTCTATTTGGTCTCGACCGCCACGAACGCGCTCCGCGCCGTCAAGTAATCGAATCGAACAATAACCGTAATAGAAAGGAATCACATCATGGGTATGGTAAACATCAAGAACGAACTTTGGGCGCTTCAGATCATTGCGCTCCTGAAAACGAAATTGGTCACCGAAGGCATTTGCAACCCGAACGTTGTCCCGTCCGCTCAGGGCGACAAATGCCACATCGTCGGCGCCGGCGAGGTAACAGTCAGCGATACCGAGCAAGATACCGACATCGAATACCAGGATCCGGCCGATACGGATACTGAATTCACGTATAACGTGGATAAAAAATTCGCGCTCATTGTCCACGACAAGGACGTGAAACAGGCCGCCATCCCATGGCAGGCCCTGTATGCGGACCGCGGCGCCTATGGCCTGGTCAAGGCCCTCGATGCCAGTGTCTTTGCCGACCACGCCTCTGCCGGGCTGGATAGCTACGAGACCGGCTCCACCGCCTGGCAGCTTGGCACTTCCGGCGCGGATGTTCCGGCCCTGTTCGCCGCCCTGGCGAAACAGCTCGACGACGCCGACGCCCCCGACGCCGGACGTTTCGTTGTGCTTCCCTCCGTCGGTGTCCAAGCGGTCCGGCTCTACATGGCCGGCAAGAACACCAACTGGGGCGACAAAGTCACCGAGAACGGTGTCGTGGGCGACTTCATGGGCTTCACCATCCATAAGTCGAACAACCTGACCACCGCCGCCGGTGTGATCCACGGCCTGGCCGGCATCAAGGGCGATGGAATCGCTTGGAAGACGCAGATTGACGCCAACGATATTGAGGCCCTGCGCTCCGAAGGCCGCTTCGCCACCCTGGTTCGCGGCCGCTGTCTGGCCGGGCATAAGGTGTATCGGCCGGGTATCGTGATAGATCTCAACCTGAACTCAACCCTGCTGGCTTAACCCCTGGCAGTCCACGCGGGCCCGGCCCGGCAAACACGCCGGGCTCGGGTCCCCGGGAGGAACTCTATGGCAATTATCACCATCATCAAAGGCGACCGCCGCCGCCAGTGCGTTGAGAAAGACTTCGCCCATTTCGCCGCTCGCGGCTTCGAAAAAGAAGGCAGGACGAAGCGTCCCGCTGATCCCGTAGCTGCGTCGGCCTGCCCCGCCGTAGCGGCTCCCGCCTTCGCGAAGCCTGCTTCGGTGGGCGTAGGAAGGTCGCGTAGGGGGTGACGGCGCGGCCCTGTTCGCCGACCGTCTCTTAATTGGGCGTTGGACGTTTGCTTAATTTCCGTCAGCCAACAGTCCACGGTCCACGGCCCGCTTCAGTCCGTCGTCTGTCGTCCGTCATCTGTTTAGGAGCTGTCATGGCAATAGACATCACCGGAGCCAATACCTACTTCGGCGCGACTGTCCATATCCGGTCGGAAGCCTGGACGCAGATCTCGCAGGCTAAGCGCATCGCCGCCATCGCCCACGCCGCACGGCTCATTCAAAGCAGACTCGCAGACGATCTGGAAACCGACGCCACAGTTGCCGGCGATTTCCCGCGCCACGACGCCGCGGTCTACGAACAAGCCCTGTGGATGCTCCAAGCACTCGACGACAACGCACAAGACAAACTCGAACGTTCACAACGGATTGCTAAAGGACTGTGGACAACCAAACTGGTGGATACCGGTTTGAACTCGATCTCTTTTGAGGCGCTCCGCCACCTGATCATTAACCCGCGCGCTGTGCGCCTGGAGAAGGGTTGATTATGGAAGCCTTAAACGAGTTAAAGGCGACGGTCCAATCCATCCGCATCAGTACAGAATCTCAATCGTATCGCGCGGCTGCAACAGTTGATGGGGCGTCTGTCTTATTCTCAAAGACCCGTCGAATTACCTATATCACGACATTATATGAGAGCGGTAATTATGAGGTGGCAAAAGCAAAACTCGACGAGCTTAAGGCACTGCCGGCAAATACAGATATATCCCAAGATCTCATAGATCCGACTGAAAAGATTAATAAGCTTTACAACGTTAGGGCGACAGAAAAAACCGAAGGCGCCTGGACAGCTTGGAGTTGAAATGCCATTCCCATTTTTAGGCAATTATCTGTGGGGCTCTGGAAAAGGAATCGCTCAACGCCATTTCCAGACAGCCGAACGCGAGCATCAAGACTTGTCGGAAATTGCGCGGATATTGAACAATATTTCGGTTGAAATCGTTTCGGACGCAAAAAACTGCGGTATCGAAAAAAATGGTGACTATTGGAAGATTAAAATCTATGCGCCGAACGTTGATATGGAGGATGAGCTGGAAGACAAAAACGATATCGCCCTGCGGGAAGTTGACGTGTGCATTGACGGTCAGATTAAAAAAATGAAACTTATGGGGAGCGTGCCTTACTGATGATTTTAATAGGTCCACCACCGCTGCCGAATGGGAGTTCGTTCTCGGTCTTGTTCCACTTTGGACCGGACGATGGACATACGTGCGATCGCGCTCAATTTGACTGGTATCTCAACGACAAATTCGTTTCTTTCCTTGATTTTAATAATGGCTCGGATGGATTGAATAAGATCCAAGGGCCGTTCACTATCGATCCAACCAAATATAGTTCTAATCGGTGCGCATCGCTTGTTTTTTCGTTCGTACCTAATGCAGCTTGTGTTTTGGACGGGATATGTGATCCGCATGACGGCGCAAATATCGATGTGACCGCATGGGATAAATCCATCGTGACGCATCTTATCTCAACGATAGGGCCGACTGAATTTACAATCTGCGAATTGATGACAGGAAGCGCCACCGCCGTGGAAATAGAAGAGGAACCGCCGCCGCCATGATTAAATTGAAAATCACAACGTTGGAAGAGACGGCTAAGTCACGCCCCGAAGGCTATCTTCAAGAGGTCTGTGCGGCTGGCAGGATCGAAGCAGGCTTTTTATGGCTTTCTGATGACGCCTATGCGGCGCTCCGCGTCCGCTTCGGCGGCGAAAGCGCGCGACCGGTTGTCTCAATTGCCCAGGCACGGTTTGCCGTGTGCAAATCCTGCTCCCACTCGAAGGATAATGCGTTCGGCTGTGAGTTTCATAAAGGCTGCTGCTTCGGTCAATGGCGCGCTAATCCAGTTAACAAATGTCTGCTTGGGTTATGGCCTGATTAAGCGAGGTCAATATGTCTGATCAATTCAGTCCTGTAGAAATCGTCCTTGATGCCAACACGCGAAGCCGACGCGTTATAGCCGGATCGTCCCTGCAGGTCCCGGACGCAAATCAGCAGGTTGATCTGTTCTACGGCTCCCAATACCTGTTCATGGCGCAGGTGTTCAAAGGGACTCCGGCTAAACCCTACGTCTTCACGGCGAACACGGCTTTCTACTGGGGCGCTGACAGCGTCTATAATCATACGCCTTATCCGGTCTCCAGCGTGAATGATCAATTCCATATCACCGGTGACTTTGCTTTCGATCCGGCCAAGGGCTTGATCTGCTGGCGCGCCAATCTTGCAACAACTGAATTGTTCGCGTCCCTGAATGAGACGACGAATCCGTCTTTGCTGTTTCATTCTTACCTTTGGGCGCTCCCGCCGGATCTCGAAGCCGTTTTGATTGCCGCATGGGAAATGACGATCTGGGTGCCGGCAGTTAATGCCGCCACCGCCGCGCCAGCCGCTACACAATATGAGCGCCGTAAAGACGGCCGCACCCAGGTACTTTTCTCAGACGGCAAATGGCGAACACGGTATGGCGTCCTGGTTGAGGGCAATCCGGCCGAAACATGGGGAGATCCTGAGGAATAAATCTATGAACAATAAATTGCTCAATAGATATAAATTATGCGCGGCTGCAGGTGCGGTTCTGCTCCTTGCGTTCATTCCCCGCGCCGCCTTCGCCTCCGCTTATTTAACCGTTCACTTAGATATAGTCACCAATTATCCGGGGGCGAGCTACACCTATGAACGTTCAATGATTAGGTCCACGCTTACAAATCAGGGCGCGCGGTGGGGGGTTGCTGGCTTAACTTTGACAACGAATATCACGGGGTTCAGGTTCGCATATGTGCAAGAAAACACTCCCTACGTCATTAACGTTACGAAGCAAACAAATTTTTACACGCCAATTCTGCCGGAATTTACGTGTACTGCTGATATAACCCTCACATATTATTTTATCCCGTATTCCAACACGCTTTCAATAACGGCATCGGGGCCAGTGACGCCAGTCGAATGGACCTTGTCGGGGCCGGCCGAGTTGGCAAATGCAACGGCCTATCGAACTTCCGGCTCTGGATCCGCTAATCTTGTTGCCGTGCCGACCGGGATATACTCTGTGGTGGCTTTGCCGGCCGTGCGCGGGTATGCCACACCAACCACGATCAGCACAAATATCACCGGTGCGAGTCCGCTGGTTAATACACTTAATCTGAATTACATCCCATATTCAAACAGCCTTGCCGTCACCGTGGCCGGCATAACAAGCGGGTCCAACAGCGTCTGGGCCCTGTCCGGCCCGACTGAATTTACCAATGCCGTCAGCTATGGCACGACCTTTACCAACTCATTCACCGTGACCGCCATCCCGACGGGGCTTTACACCGTCACTTTTCCGGCCGTTGTTGGCTATACCGCACCGGCTGCGGCCTCGACAAATATCACGGCCGCAAGTCCGCTGGTAAATAGCATGACCGGAACCTATGCCAGTGTGATCTGGGGCACGAACGGGGGCCCATATATACCGCCCACGAATTTCCCGGCCTACACCAATGCCATCACGCTCATGGTAACCAGCAACGGTCTATTCAAGACGCCGTCCAGGGATAAGGTTATTGCGGCGAACGGGCTGGCTGTCGCCGCCGATTTGGAGGGATATGTTCCGATCAGCGATGCCTACTATCTTTCCGTTTCGTTAACCATGACCAACTACGTGCACGTTCCGTCATCCACCAACTGGTACACGTATGATCCGGTCACCCGCACGGCGATGGGATGCGCAACCAATGAGAATACCGGGCCGCAGGGTATCCCGGGAAGCAATGGCGTTGACGGCGCAGTAGGCCCACAAGGACCTGCGGGCAGTAATGGCGTTCAAGGGATTCAGGGCATTCAGGGAATCCAGGGGATGCAGGGAAGCAATGGTGTTGCCGGCACCACGGGACCTGCGGGAAGTAACGGTTTAGACGGCGCAACGGGGCCACAGGGCCCGGCCGGAACCAATGGCGTGGATGGTGTCCAAGGGCCAGCGGGAATGAATGGAGTGGATGGCATTAACGGAACAAACGGAGCAACTGGTCCGCAGGGTCCGCAAGGTCCGGCCGGCACGAACGGTATTGATGGTGCAACTGGCCCTCAGGGACCAGCAGGCACGAACGGTATTGATGGCGCAACGGGACCGGCAGGAACCAATGGCGTTGATGGTGCTACGGGTCCACAAGGTCCAGCAGGAACAAATGGAATTGATGGCGCGGTTGGCCCGCAGGGCCCGGCCGGTCCGGCAGGAACAAATGGGATGGACGGTGCACAAGGACCTGCTGGCACGAATGGTACTGATGGTGCCACAGGCCCTCAAGGTCCGGCAGGAAGCAATGGCGTTGATGGTGCACAAGGCCCAGCCGGGACAAATGGTACTGATGGTGCCACAGGCCCTCAAGGTCCGGCAGGAAGCAATGGCGTTGATGGTGCGCAAGGGCCAGCAGGGACGAATGGCCTTGATGGAGCTGTGGGCCCACAAGGTCCGGCGGGAACCAACGGAGCGGATGGAGCAACCGGCGCAACCGGTCCACAGGGGCAAGCGGGAAGCAATGGTGTTGACGGCGCAGTAGGTCCACAAGGCCCGCAAGGTCCGGCCGGTAGTAACGGTTTGGATGGCGCGCAAGGCCCAGCTGGCAGCAACGGCCTTGACGGAGCCGTGGGCCCACAAGGTCCGGCGGGTAGTAACGGTTTAGATGGGGCAACCGGCCCACAGGGAACGCCAGGCATCCAAGGTGTTCAGGGCGAAGTTGGCCCACAGGGAACGCAAGGCATCCAAGGTCCTGCCGGGAGCAATGGTTTGGACGGCGCAACCGGCCCACAAGGCATTCAAGGGATACAAGGTGTTCAAGGGGCGCCAGGGTCTAATGGGATGGACGGTGCACAAGGACCTGCTGGCACGAATGGAATTAACGGAATTGACGGCACAAACGGTGTTGATGGAACACAAGGACCTCCAGGAACCAATGGGGTTGATGGGATCAACGGGGTAGATGGCACGAATGGAGTGAACGGCATTGATGGCGCTGTAGGACCTGCTGGCCCGGTCACCAATCAAATCATGGCCGCCGATGGCATCCTTTACACAATCACCAATACGCCAACCGAAAATTACGTGCTCAAATTCAATCCGGCAAACAGCACGGCGTGGTTTGCAATGAGCGGATTCATCGGCCGCACAAACGATTTAACAAATTACGACTACACCACCAATCACCTGACCTGCGACGCGGCCTATCACTCTCTTGTAATCACCAATATTGTTCCCGCATCCGCAAAATATGTCGTTGTAAGGGGTATTATTAACGCCTCCCAATCAAACAAAATATTGGCTTTGCGTCCAACCGGCATAACCAGCTTTTATTTAGGCGGGGCTATCAGGACACAGGTTGCCAACGTTTCAATGGACGGTGTATTTGTCATTCCGATTACGTCCGGTTCGATTGATTATTATGTATCAACGAACGTGTCGACGGCATCATTGTCCATAACGGGCTGGGGTTTCTAATATGAAAAGAGCGTGCCTAATCGCCCTCGTGAGTGGGGTGGCGTGAATTTGAAAGGCGGGCAACGATATGAGTCCAGGTGATGACAGGTGCATCGAACATAAAATCAGATTGGAGATACTGACCACCGGCTTCCTCGAACAAAAAGAACTGCTGACGACTATGTCCGGCGATCTCGCAAAACTGGCCAGTTATCAGGTCGGCAACGAAGCGAAGGTGATGCAGATGCTGGTGGCCATGCAGGGGCATTGCGACAAGGTGACGAAATGCCTGGATGGGAACGGAGACCCCGGCCTGATCCGCGATAATGCAACGCTCAAGGAACAGGCCAGAAATCAGAAGGATAAAGTCGAGTCACTCACGTCGAGTCTGAAATGGGTCGCCGCTTTAGTGTTAACGACGATCCTCGGTGTTTTAGCGGAGCATTTTCTGAAATGAGCGCCGAACTCAAAACATCCCACGGAGATCACGCCCACCTGATCGCCGAAATCCTCGACGAGGTCCAGCCGCGCCCGATCGTGCGTCAGGTGATTACAGCGGCATACGCGGCCGGCTACGAGCGGCAATCGGACGGTATCACGCTCATGCCGGAGCTGGCCTTTGCCTCATTGAAGATGAAACACCCGGCCGGGGTAGGGCACGATTGGCTTTATTATATGGGTTGCGCCAATCCGTTTTTACCTGCCCGGCGACTTGTCCACAGAAGCTTCTGGAGCGAAGGTGGAAGCCTGGTGGGTGAAGATGGCCGTGCCCGGCGTAGCCTCTTAGGCGAAGACGGGCAGGCCCGCCTCTGGGCCGACAACTGGTTTTCTGATGCACTCAAAGATTTCGGCCATCCCATCCGCGCGCGCCTCTGGTGGCTGGCCCTGCGTATCGGCGGCTGGCGCGCCTGGAATAAGCACCGCAACAAGAATCATCCATTGAGCAAAGCAGCTTTCCTCTGATTTTCCGCATGTATTTCGGTCTTGACTTTGCCGTCCTGAAAGATAAACTATTACCATAAAGGGGATTGCCATGAGTACACCCGTACGGCCAACCTCAAATCCAGTGTTGCCGTTCCGGTAAAATAGGGGTGTAAAATAGTGCAAAATAGTGCTTGCTATGACAATCGTGGCGGCTATATTGCAGTCAATAAAGCCAGAATATGTGCACACACCTGCCATTCGATTTCCGCAAAGCCACCCAGGCGCTTAATTTCTTCGCGTTGAAAAACAGTGGGGAAATTTCGAAATACAAGGCACTAAAACTTGTGTTTTTTGCCGACCGTTTCCATTTGCGTAAATACGGACGCCCGGTTACGGGCGATGAATATTACGCGATGCAAAGAGGGCCAGTGCCTTCCGGCACAAAAAACCTGGCTGAAATGGCCGAAGATTATATTGGCGACGATTGCATTGCCTATGCCGGCGGTTTTATTGCCACTCCAGCGAGCCGACATGTAATTGTAATAAAATCCGTCCTGGCAGTTGATGACCGTCAATTGTCGGAATCCGACCGGGAAGCGCTCGAATTTGCCTGGTCAACTTTCGGAAAATACGACGACCGGGAAATCGTGGAGCAAACCCATTTCTATCCGGAGTGGAGCAAGCATGCCGCCGCACTGGAAAAAGGCGGCCGGGCGCGCATGGATTTAATGGACTTCCTCAAAGACCCGCCGGCCGGCGCGGATCCCTGCTGGCCGCTGACTGAAGAAGAGCGAGCCATCCGTCAGGAGCAGTTGCGCGAGTTGGATCTCATCGAAGCCATGTGGAGCTGATATGAACCCACGGGCTCTCGCGGATGATCCTATTTTCCGCCTGACCTTGCGTTGCGGCACGGTTTATTACTTCCTGGATCGTCAATTCAGTTCGTCCCAGCCTCATTACTTTATCGTTGTCAACGCCGATCCGCTGGCGGATGAAACCTTGCTCTTTGTAGTCTGCGCGTCAGACCTTGAAAAGGTGGCGCGCCGGCGACGCGGGTTGCCGCCCGAGACGCTTGTCCTGATAAATCGTGGTGAATATCACGAATTCAGATGTGACACTATAGTGGACTGTAATCATGTCCTGGAGCACCCAGCCTCGTTGTTGTCGGAAAAAAAGAAGGCAGGCGATCTGGGTGAATATCTGGATAAATTTCCGGCAGCGGTGTTGAAAAAAATCATCATTGGCATTCATAAGAGCCCGACCGTCAAGCCGGAGATAAAATCCCGCATACCATCTGTTTGACCCATCCCCGACATCTGTCAGGCGTCGCCGGAGTGCTACGCCCAAGCGACTCGTCTGTCGTCTCACGCTTCATGCTCGCCGTTCCATGCCCGCCCGAAGCCTATCGAACATGCTTCACGTCACACGCCCGGTTAGTATCATCTACGCCGTCAGGATTGCCACTCCCGCCGCCTATCGCACCCCGACCCATACCCAGACACCCCCGGCCTGTGACCGCCCGTTTTCGTCGTCAGATACGGCATTGAAATAATGCCCTGGACATTTACGAGGGCATTGCTGGCTGTCGGCAAGGTGAAATGTGCGAACTGATTCCGGGGATGTTCTTATGAATCCTGGCCACAATTTGCCATCGTGCGTACTGCGTGAGTGTGGCCGTTGGTTTCCGTTGGTGGTTTCGTTGGTTTTTGACCGCCGGATTTCAAGTTGTCCGGGGTGTTTCATCAAACTTTGCCGCAAGCGCCGGTATCGGTTTTAACCCATTAAAACAAAGGCCGGAACACTTGTTCCGGCCTTGAAAAAGGGTAGCGGGGGTTGGATTTGAACCAACGACCTTCAGGTTATGAGCCTGACGAGCTACCAGGCTGCTCCACCCCGCAGTCAGAATTCTTTCAACTTACCAAAGGGTTTTTTAAAATGCAATAAGAATCTTGTGCATAATTAACTTGGCGTGAACAGGCCTGTTATTTTGTAAAATCCCAGGCCGCGTCCTTGACGTTTGAGCAGATTTTCCAATTT
Organism: Verrucomicrobiota bacterium; assembly: GCA_043814705.1. Taxonomy (GTDB): domain Bacteria; phylum Verrucomicrobiota; class Kiritimatiellia; order JAAZAB01; family JAAZAB01; genus VSJD01. The sequence goes on from JBDRJR010000137.1 coordinate 16,464, forward strand.
ACGGGCATCCGCGAGTGATAAGTTGGCGCGTATCCAGACAAGACGCCATGGTCCCTTGCCGCGCGTCCAATTTGAGATGCCGGCGTTATGCTGGGCGAGTCTGCGTTGTACATTGTCAGAGCATCCGATGTAGCGGCGCCCGGACTTATTTTCAATTACATAGACACAATAAGGCATAAAGCCGTAAAGTCCGGAACATGAATGATTCGAATTGTTAAGCAGGCGGCACGGGTTGGATTTTTTGCCAGAGGCGATCCGGCATGCGCCGGATTATGAGCCTGACGAGCTACCAGGCTGCTCCACCCCGCAGTCAGAATTCTTTCAACTTACCAAAGGGTTTTTTTAAATGCAATAAGAATCTGTGTGTATTTTAGTTGCCACAATAATCTTGTCTTTCCCGATTTAAGCGTGTAATTTTAACGCTTATTAAATTAATGGCGAATGCCGTCACTGATCCAGGATTACATAAACCGCGCGAAATTAAGGGGAGCAAATTATGCATTGGATAGACTGGATTATCGTTCTGATCCCGCTTGTTATTGTGGTGTATATCGGGATTAAAAGCCAAAGATACATCAAGGGGGTTTCCGACTTTCTGGCCGCAGGGCGGGTGGCCGGCCGCTATGTAATCGCGGTAGCCAGCGGCGAGGCGGGGATGGGGTTGATCAGTCTCGTGGCTATATTTGAGATGTACTATAATTCCGGTTTTGCCCTGGGGTTCTGGAGCACGATTGCCGCTCCGATTGGGTTGATTATGGGTTTGACGGGTTTTTGCATTTACCGTTTCCGTGAAACCCGCGCGATGACCATGGGCCAATTTTTCGAGATGCGCTACAGCAAATCCTTCCGGATATTTGCCGCCACATTGCAGTCAATCTCAGGCGTCATTAACTATGCGCTTTTCCCGGCGGTCAGCGCCAGGTGCCTGATTTATTTCTGCGATCTGCCCTTGCAGGTTGATATCCTGGGTATGGCGTTCCCGACCTTCGGCCTGTTAATGGCCGTTTTCCTCGGATTAGCCGTTTTTATCATTGTGCTGGGCGGACAGATTACAATCATGACGACCGACTGCATCCAGGGAATCCTGAGCTATCCCATGTATTTAATTATTGTAATCTACATAATCTACAAGTTCTCATGGTTTGACCAGATTGCGCCCGCCCTTTTGGACCGTGCGGCGGGAAAAAGCATGCTCAATCCTTACGACATTGCGCAATTGCGCGATTTCAACCTGTTCTATATCTTTGTCGGGATATTTTCCAATATCCTTAACCGCATGTCCTGGTCCGGAACCCAGGGTTACAACGCCGCCGCCATCACGCCCCACGAACAGAAAATGTCCAGTATTCTCGGTTCATGGCGGGCCGGGTTTTCATCCATGATGTTTATTTTGCTGGCGGTGGCGGCTTATACCTTCCTTAACCATGTTGATTTTGCCAGGCCGGCCAGGGAGGTGCGCACGGCATTGGCCGCCAAAGCCCTGAACGACGTGGCCGGAACGGAGCAATTCAAAGATGTCCGCAAGGATGCCGGGGCTTACTTTGAAACCGGTCAAATCAGCCCGGAACTTCAAGCCCGCATGGATAAAGTCAAGGCGATGGAGCAGGCTGAAAAGCAGAAGGAAATAAATACCGCTGTCAAATCCGATGAAAAAGCAGAGGCCCAGCCGGTGGCCGCAGTAAAGGATGCCCGCCCCGATCGCGAGGAAATGTTACATGTAGTTCAAACGGCATTGAAATCTGAGGACAAGGGCGCGGCGGTTACCTTCGGAACCATATTCAGCCAGATGCGGGTCCCGATGGCGCTGAGCGCCATGCTGCCGGTCGGAATTACGGGCCTATTATGTGCGCTCATGATCTTCCTGATGGTCAGCACCGACACAACCTACATGCACGCATGGGGCAGTATTATCGTGCAGGACGTTATCCTCCCGTTCCGCAGGAAACCGTTCACGCCCCGCCAGCAGTTACTGCTGTTGCGGCTGATTATAACCGGCGTGGCAGTTTTTGCTTTCCTTTTTTCATTTTTCTTCGGCCAGATTGACTTTATCCTGATGTTCTTTGCGATTACCGGCGCCATCTGGCTGGGCGGCGCCGGGCCATGCATCGTTTTGGGATTGTATTGGAAACGCGGAACCAGCGCCGGCGCGTTTGGCGCGCTGATCAGCGGCGCGATCCTGGCGGTCGGCGGCATCCTTGGGCAAAAATACTGGGCCGGATTAATCTACCCGTGGCTTTTGAATCACGGAATGGTTGAGCCGGTGCGCACGTTCCTCCAAACGGTATCCGCGCCTTTCAATCCGTACGTGGTCTGGACTGTTAATCCCGACAAGTTCCCGATTAATTCCCAGGAAATATACTTCATTACCATGGTGGTGACACTGGCGTTGTATTTCGGATTATCACTGCTCACTTCGCGTGAAGTTTTTAACCTGGACCGCATGCTCCACCGCGGAAAATACCACCGCGAAGGCAAGGAAGTTATCCGGGAAAAATTGTCGTTCCGATCGGTTTTCAAAAGGCTGATTGGCATTGATTCCCAATACACCACCGGCGACAAGGTTCTGGCCTGGTCGGTGTTTATCTGGAGCTTCGGCTGGGGTTTCGGCAGTTTTATTACGCTGATTATCTGGAACAAGATCAGTCCCTGGCCGAACAACTGGTGGGCCAACTGGTTCTTTTTCTGCAATTTTATCCTGGCCGGCATCCTTGGAATGATTTCGACCATCTGGTTTACGATCGGCGGAACTATAGATTTAAACCGCTTGTTTAAGCGGCTGAGGGAAAGCGAGTTCAACGTGCTTGATGACGGCCGCGTGATCGGCCATATTTCGGCCGACGACGTGGTAATGGTGGAACAGAAAGACCATATTGTGATCGAAGAAGCCCATATCGAAGAAACCGCGCTCGAGCAAGCCCTGGCCGCGGAACATGACGAAACCGATCTGAAAAATCTCCGCAAACACGAAAAAGAATAAAATTATGAAGGAGGACTGATCCAATGAAAAACGTTTTATTTTTTGCTGTGTTGGTTTTGCCGGCGCTGATGATGTCCGGTTGTGCTTCCATGTGTCCATCCGGAAAGGCGCGTTTGCCTGGAACAGCAACTGTGCCCGGGATTATGCGCGCGGCGTATGTTTGCCCGTTTGCGGAAACCCCGATTACGGTTGACGGTGAATTAAACGAGCCGGTCTGGGAAAAGGCCGAAACCATATCATTCGCTGTTCCGGTGTCGTTCAAGGCGCCGATATCAAAAACCGAGGCCAAGATTGTTTATGACAAGGATTTTCTCTATGTGGCCTTCAAGGCTTACGATGAGGATGTCTGGGGAATGTTGACCGAAAGGGACAGCTCAACCTGCAGTGAGGATGTGCTCGAGGTTTTTTTCAAGGCTCATTTGGATAAAGATCCGTATTTCAATTTTGAAATAAACGCGCAAAACACCGTGCTGGATGCCTATAACCTGAAAAGGGGCGCGGCCGGCAACTATAAGCGCTGGTCACAATGGGATTGCGCTGGCTTGAAAATGGCTTCCAAGGTCAAAGGGACGATCAATAATTGGACGGACCGTGATGAATATTGGATATTGGAGGTGGCCATTCCTTTCGCGGAAATTCCGACGCTTGGCGGTAAAGCTCCGGTTAAGGGTGACAAATGGCGCTTTTGTCTGGCACGCTACGATTATTCAATTTATCTGCCGGAAGGCCGTGAACTTACCGCCAGTGCGCCTTTGTCAGTGCTCAATTTTCACTGGCATGAAGATTGGTCCGATCTGGTTTTTAATTAAGCGCGCATTGCCGTTTGATTAATCCAGGGTCAACCGGAGCGTTTTAATGAATGATGTGATTTTTTTGAAGACGGATTGCGATGTACTCCGCAAAACCAGGGCCGCGCGTCTGTCGCGCGGCGCAGGGTTATGGGTGCTGGCCGGTATTTTGGGCTTGCGGATGGTCCTGGCCCCGCTTGCTCAGGCCGGCTGGGTCGAAAACCTCCCCGACAAGACCGTCATTCACTTAAAGGTCTATCAACTGCCCGATCCGTCAAATCCGTCGCCGGGCGTCCAGGCCGATGTGGCGGTGATCAAGGAATTGGTTCGTCGTTTTCCCGGGATTTTCGCGGAACGATATTGTGAAAGATACGAAAAAGATCCGGAGAAATACGGCCGCCATCGCTGGGATCGCGTGGAATTGGCCTTGCATAAGTTTGCCGGTATTACGATCGAAGGCATGGGCATGGATTCCGGGCCGCTGTTGGCCATTGCCGGCGGCGTGTCGCCCGACATCATTTACGTTAATTTCCGGCTATCCGACACCTACATCCAGCAGGGGTTTTTGTATCCCCTGGACAAACCGGAGGATAAATATTTTGCCAGTCTGACGGAGGCGGAGAAAGCATTCCGTATTCATCCTAAGATTATGCCCGTCATTGACCGCAAAGGTCCCGGCGGCAAGCGGCATATTTGGGCCATGCCGATGGGCGGCATCTCCGGCAAGGTTGTGCTGTATCGGAAAGATCTGCTGGATGCCAATAAGATACCCTATCCGAACAATGACTGGACCTGGGATGATTTCTTTGCCATCTGCCGGAAAGTGACCGATCCCAGCCAAGGCGTCTATGGCACGATCTATCCGATCGGTTTCGCCGAAAGCTGGTATTGGGTGACTTTTCTCTGGTCAGCCGGCGGCGAGGTGATGGAATATGATGCGGCCCGGGATGAATGGCGGGCGGTGTTTAACTCCCCGGCCGGCGTCCAGGCGCTGGATTTTTACACGCGGCTCTGCAACGAGATCTGGCACGACAAAGACGGCCGCAAACGCTACGGCTATGTAATTCGAGATGCCTCTGCGGAAAGCTGGCGCAAATGGGAAATGGGCCAGATCGCGTTCTATACCACCTATATTAACGAAAAGACGTTCGCGCAAATCAATCCGGATATTACCGGCATGGTGGCGGTGCCCAAAGGTCCCGGCGGTCATCGGGGCGCGGAATTAAATTCGCAGATGCAGGGAATTTTCGCGGGTGTCAATGACCCGGTGATCCGCGATGCGGCCTGGGAATACATGCGTTTTATAGATTGTGAAGATGCCGTCCGTATCCGGACCAGTATCCTGGTGGAAGGGGGCTTGGGGCGTTTTATCAACCCGCGTTATTTGCGGATGTTCGGCTATGAGGATGTCGTCCGTCTGGCGCCGAAAGGAATTGAGGAGTGTTTTAATATTGCCATTGCGACCGGCCGGCCGGAACCCTATGGCCGGAATAGTCAAAGGGTATTTGAGATGTTGACCAAGCCGCTGGTCAAGGCGGCGCAGATGACCATTGCCGGCACGATGCCGACCGATCCTGCCCAGCGGGCCGAGTTCCTGCAGGCAATCCTGGATGAATCCGTCCGCGACACGAACGAGAATATGATCGGCCGGGTGTCCCCGCAGGAATTGCTGAAGCGGCGGATTTCGGCCGGGATGGTTCTGGCGTTGATTATCATTGCCTTTGGACTGGTGTTCCGTAATATCGCCAAGGTGTTTGCGCCGCCGCCCAGTGCCACCGGCGTGTCGACAGGCTGGGGGTTCCGGAAATATTTTTGGGCATATCTGATCTTGGTGCCGGCGGTCCTGACCATTATCCTGTGGCAATATCTGCCCTTGTTGTTTGGTTCCAAACTGGCATTCCAGGATTATCGTATCATGGGCGGTTCCACCTGGGTGTGGCTGGATAATTTCGGCGCAGTGCTGTGGGACGCCGAATGGTGGTCCGCCGTTTGGAACAGCGTGCGTTATTGTATCCTGGTGGTGAGTCTGACATTTCTGCCGCCGGTGATCCTGGCGGTGTTCCTGCAGGAGATCCCGGCCGGCAAAATTTTATTTCGGACGCTGTTTTATCTTCCGGCCGTGATTACCGGGCTGGTGGTGATTTATCTCTGGAAATCGTTTTATGATCCGACGGAGTTCGGCGTATTGAATGCCGTGGTTTTGGCGATCCCGGCCCTGGGTTATATCGTTCTGGCCGCTGTTTTTTTTCTGATCCTGTTTTTCTTTGCCAAGCGTTTATACATTCATCAGCGCTATGTGCTGGCGCTGGTTTTTCTGGCGGTTGCGGGTATCGTTGGCTGGTTTTTTTTCAGTTTTGCGCTTCCCATTCTCAATCAGCCCGGCATACCCTGGCACCAGGCTTTGCTGAAGACCGCGCCGGAGCCTAATCGCTGGCTGTTGGACCCCAAAACCGCCATGTTTTGCTGTGTGTTGCCCATGGTCTGGGCGGGGATGGGGCCGGGCTGTCTGATTTATCTGGCGGCCCTCAAGGGCATTGCGGATGATTTTTATGAAGCGGCCGATATTGACGGCGCCACGTTTATTGATAAAATCCTGTTCGTTGTCATTCCCATTCTGAAACCATTGCTGGTGATTCAGTTTGTGGGCATTTTTATTGCTTCCTGGAACAGCGCCGCGTTCATCCTGGCCATGACCGGCGGATCCAGCGCGACAACCGTGGCCGGCCTGCAAATATTTTATAAGGCCTATTTGCACCTGAAATTCGGGCCGGCAACGGCCATGGCCTGGATTCTGGGATTCATGTTGATCGGGTTTACCGTGCATCAGTTGCGCATTTTGTCGCGGCTGGAGTTCAAAACCACGGGGGATAAGAAGTAAAAAAAAGAAGAGGTCAGAAATCAGAGGTCAGAGGTCAGAATAAGAATGAAAATTTCTGACTGACTTCTGATCGCTGACCTCTGATCTCTGGTATTGCAATGCCTATCATATCCACCATCGGACGCAAGCACTGGAAAGTTCGGGCGCTTTTCGCCGGCATGTATCTGTTCCTGGTCATCGGCGCCGCCAGCATGATCTATCCCTTCATGCTCATGCTTGCCGGCAGTACCAAAAGCGCGGTGGACCTCAAGTATTTTGAAGCCATTCCGCGGTTTCTGCACGATGACACCTGGCTTTATCGGAAGCATATCGAAGGCCTGTTCAACGAAGATCTGGGGGGGCAAAACGTGGCCTATGACCGGGATGACAGCGCTTTTGACACCGTGTGTCCCCCTGCAACAGTCCATCAGGGATTGCTGAATGAATGGTGCGCGTTCCTGGCGGCCACTCCTTTGCCGTCCTATGCTTATCAAAGCGGCTATTTGTCTGCGGGCATGTCGCGCACCATTCCCGGCGGGTTGCGCGCATTTAAACAGGCGCTGATGACCCGCTACGGGCAGGATATCATGCAGGTCAACCGCGCTTTGGGAACGGAATTCGATACTTGGAACAACGTGCGCATCAATGTGAATTCCTGTCTGGATCGCCGGAACAAGCCGATGGCTGCGGACTTTGCCTTGGCCGGGAACGAGTTCAAGGCCCAACTGCCGGTGGCGTGGCGGAATTATGCGTCCCTGGATGGATTTTACAAGAAAATGTATCTCAAGCCAGTGTATGGCAACGCAATTGACGACTATAACCGGGGGCACGGCACCCGCTATGGCGCCTATGCGGAAATCCGGTTGGCGCGCACCTGGGCGGAAAATGGAACTCCCCGGGAACAGGAGGATTGGGAGCAATTTGTACGCATGACGCTGTCCCTGCAATGGATCCGGGTGGCTGAGACCGCATTGCCGGAATACCGGCAATACCTGCAGGCTAAACACAATACGATCGAAATCCTGAACAAATACTACGGCGCAACGTATCAAAGCTTCGATGAGATTCCCATCATCACGGAACCCCCTTTAAGCGGCATGGCGCTCAGCGATTGGGAAGCGTTTATCGCCGGGTGGAAAGATCCGGAGACGAAGCGTTTTTATCAGGCGCCGGTCGCGGCCCTGCGGATTCACGGCGTGGATTGGCTGTTCCGCGATTATCTACTGCAGAAATACGGTTTGCTCGAGGAACTCAATTGCCGCCTGGGCGCGCGTTATAAGACGATGGCGGAGATCAACATGCCGCAACGGGAGTTTCATTATGCCTGGTTTTTGGAAAATCGGCGCGCTTTGCGCCTGGAATTCGTCACGCGGAATTACAAGACCGTTGCCGAATATATCCTGTTTCATGGCCGGGGCATTGTCAACACCGTGATCTATTGCGGCTTGGCCGTGCTGGCGGCCCTGCTGGTGAATCCGCTGGCGGCTTATGCCTTAAGCCGATATAAAATGGCGGCCACCTATAAAATCCTGCTGTTTCTGATGGCGACGATGGCGTTCCCGCCCATGGTGACGGCCATCCCCAACTTCCTGATGCTCCGTCAGCTCAATTTATTGAATACTTTTGCCGCCTTGATTCTGCCCGGCATGGCCAGCGGCTACGCCATCTTCCTGCTCAAGGGTTTTTTCGATTCCCTGCCGCGCGAGTTATATGAAAGCGCCGAATTGGATGGCGCCAGTGAGTGGACGATATTCTGGCAATTGACCATGGCGCTCTCCAAACCGATTCTGGCCGTCATCGCCCTGGGCGCTTTTACGCATGCGTATTCTAATTTCATGTTCGCCTTTGTCGTTTGCCAGGATGAAAAAATGTGGACGTTGATGGTCTGGCTGTATCAATTACAGCAAATTAGCGGTCAGTCGGTCATGTATGCCTCGCTGATTATCGCGGCCATCCCCACCTTTATCATCTTCCTGTTTTGTCAGAATATCATCATGCGCGGGATCGTGGTGCCATCCGAAAAATAAGGAGCAAGACTATGGCGGAAGTCATATTGGATCATGTCTGGAAGAGCTATGGCGGCGATCTCTGGGCGGTCAAAGATTTTCATTTGACGATCAAGGACAAGGAATTCATGGTGTTCGTCGGCCCGTCCGGATGCGGCAAATCCACCACCCTGCGCATGGTCGCGGGGCTTGAGGAAATCAGCAAGGGCACGATTACCATTGCGGGCCGCGTGGTCAATAACGTGCCGCCCAAGGATCGGGATATTGCCATGGTGTTTCAAAATTATGCCCTGTATCCGCACATGACGGTATATGACAACATGGCCTTCGGCCTGAAACTGCGCAAGTATAAACGCTCCGATATCGAAAGCCGCGTGCGCGAAGCATCGGAGATCCTGGGCATTACCGATTATCTGCATCGCAAGCCCAAGGCGCTTTCCGGCGGCCAGCGCCAGCGCGTGGCGGTGGGCCGGGCGATCGTGCGCAAGCCGAAGGTGTTTTTATTTGACGAACCCTTGTCCAACCTGGACGCCAAGATGCGTGTGCAGATGCGCGCGGAAATCATCAAGCTCCATGCGCGGTTGGAGGCCACCATGATCTATGTGACCCATGACCAGGTTGAGGCCATGACCATGGGCGACCGGATCGTCGTAATGAAGGACGGAATTATTTTGCAAGTGGCCACGCCGCTGGATTTATACGAGAATCCGGCCAACCTGTTCGTGGCCGGGTTTATCGGCACGCCGCCGATGAATTTGTTCGAGGGGGTGATCCGGCGCGCGGCGGAAGGCTGGATTTTCGATAGCGGGCCCCTGCAGATCGCGATCCTGCCTGACATGCAGGGAAAACTGGCCGCCTACGCGGACAAGCAAGTTGTCATGGGCATCCGGCCGGAACATATTGGCTCGCCGGTGGCGGAGAATACGACCGGTGCGCCGAAGATCAAAGCGCGCGTGGATGTGGTCGAGCCGATGGGCGCCGAGACTTATTTATACATGACCGCCGGGCGGCACAATTTTATCGCCAAAATTGATCCGCACCGCCGGTGTACCATGGGTAACGAATTAGATCTGGCGTTCCTGAGCGCCAAGGCCCATTTCTTTGATCCGGTTACAACTAATCTGATCATTTAATTACGACCTGTTGCGGTGTAATTAAACGGGCTTGTTTAATGCCGGTGCGCCATTTATAGTGTTACACGTTTTAACGCAAAGGGAGTATTTTGCATGGATGCTCAGAATAAACCGGCGGAAAATACAGCCGCGGCGCACAATGAAAATGCCGCGCGCTGGCGTCTGATCCTGCTGGTCTTGTGCGCCGTGGGCGCGGGCCTGATTATCGGTGTTCTGGCTCTGCAGGTTACGGAATATCTGTTCTATGAGGCGCCGCCTAACGTCTGGCCGTAACAACGCGACGGCTTTAGCGTTGCACACGGCCGGAGGCTTCGCCGCCGGAGAGTTTTTCCGCCTCGTCGGCCGTTATGCGGTTGAAATCTCCGGGAATCGAGTGCTTGAGGCAACTGGCGGCCACGGCAAAATTGAGGGCGCCTTCCGGCGGCTTGCCGCTGGCCAGTCCATAAATCAGACCAGCCGCAAACGCGTCACCGCCGCCCACGCGATCCACAATGTCGGTGATCTCATATTTCCGGCTGAGCAGGAACTGACGCCGGTCGTTCAAACAGGCGGACCAGCCGTTGACGTCGGCACTGCGGCTTTCGCGCAGGGTGATGGCGATCAGCTTCAGGTTGGGAAACGTTTTCAGCACCTTATCGGTCAGCGCCTGATATTGAACGGTATCCAGACTGCCTTTTTCCACCTGGACATCCGCCTTGATCCCCAGCGATTTCTGGCAATCTTCTTCGTTGGCGATGCCGATGTCCACGAATTTTACCAGCGCGTTCATGACTTCCGGCGCGGTTTTGCCGTATTTCCATAACTTGCCGCGGTAATTGAAATCGCAGGAAACGGTCAGTCCGGCCTGTTTGGCCGCCTGGACCGCTTCCATCGCGAGGTCGGCGGCGGATTGGCTGATGGCCGGGGTAATGCCGGTAATGTGAAACCAGGTTGCGCCGGCAAAAACTTTTTTCCAATCCAATGTGCCCGGCTGAGCCAGGGCAAGCGCCGCATGGGCGCGGTCATAAACAACCTTGGAAGCGCGCTGATTGGCCCCGTTTTCCAGGTAATAAATACCCATGCGGCCGGAGCCCCGGACAATAAGCGAGGTGTCCACGCCAAAGCGGCGTAGTTCGGCAATGCAGGCGTCGCCGATTTCATTTTTCGGCAGGACGGTCACAAAAGCCGCGTTCAAACCGTAATTTGCCAGTGATACGGCCACGTTGGCCTCGCCGCCGCCAAAGGTCGCTTCCAGGAGCGGTGACTGAAACAGCCGCTCGAAGCCCGGGGATTTCAAGCGCAACATGATTTCGCCAAATGTCACAATTCTATGATTCATTTTTAATTTCCCTTCCATTATTTTATCTCGAAACTTCATTGAACATGTTTCCCATGTGATAAAGGCACAAAGTGAAACGTAAAAAAACGATCGGATAAAGATGAATTCATCCAAATATTCTTGGTTCTTGCTTTGTCACTTTGGCCCTTCTGCCTTTGTGCCTCTTGCTCACTTCTTCTGCAACAGATGCACGGCATAGCCGCCGATTTCCTCTTTCAAATACACGGCCACGAGCGCGCCGGCGGGATCTTTTTTCGCCGAATTCATGTCAATGGCCACGCCCTTGCGCTCCAACCAGGCCATTGCGCGTACAATGCTGTTGGTGGCGATGGCGATATGGCCGTGCGTGCCCAGTCCCGGGCTCTTGTTGATTTCAAGGCCCTTGCCGGCGAAGTTGGAGCTGTTGCCTTCCTTGAGCGGCTGATTGAACATCGCCGCCAACTGTTGGGCGATTGACAGCGACGCGGCGGCATCCGCCGCATTTATGCCGATATGGCCAAGGTCGAATCCGAGCATGATATTAATTGCCTCCCGGGTCAGCCTGGTTATCTCGGCAAACTGGCCGGCTTTGATGAATTCGTCCTTGACCATCCAAGTCCCGCCGCAGGCGAATACCTTGGGAAACAAAATATATTCGGCCAGATTGGCGGCGGTAATGCCGCCGGTAGGAATGAATTTGACCGCGCCGTAGGGCGCGCTCATGGCCTTGAGCGTTTTGATTCCGCCGAAAGCGTCGGCCGGGAAAAATTTTACAACGTCCACGCCGTGGTCAAGCGCCATCTGGATTTCGGTCGGCGTGGCAATCCCCGGTGTGATGGGTACTTTGCGGTCAACGCAATATTTGACCACTGCCGGACTTAAGCCGGGCGTAACGATAAATTTGGCCCCGGCCTTCAGCGCCCGTTCGGCCTGTGCCACATTTATAACTGTCCCGGCGCCGAGGAGCACATCGGGACATTCCGCGGCGATTGATTTGATGGCGTCCTCGGCCGCGGCCGTTCGGAATGTTATTTCCGCCACCGGGAGCCCGCCTTCGCTCAGCGCTTTGGCCAGCGGCACGGCGTCCTTGGCGTTGTCGATCTTGACGACCGGGACTATACCCATTGCGTTGATTGTTTTTAATGGATCCTGCATGTTTTTCCTTTCTGATTTTGCGTTTAAGTTGTCAGGTTGGTTATGTTAAGCCGATATACTATTTTATTCCCTTTTACCTTGAAAACCCCGATTTTGTAGATACCGTTGCGATTGGGCGCGGAAAATGGTTCCAGGCGGGCCTCGCAGACCGATGGGCCAAGGCATTCGACTATGTATTGATATTTCCGGTATTTTACGGCGAATCCGTTCGGCGTGGTATTAATCTTTGCCGTATGCATGCCGTCCGTTTCCAATAAAGGAACTTGCACAAGAAGGCTTGCAATCGAACCGGAAACAGTATCGGTAATTATCAGGCCGTTACTGTCAAGGTGATAATGTTCCGTAACGGATTCGCAACCGATCAGTGCGCCTTTGTATTCCACCTGAAATTCTATCCGCTGGGGGGTCTCCTTTTGAATATCCACCCGAACTTGACGAATCTCATCTGAGAAATCAGCCAGCCAGCGAATATTTCCATCACTATCCTGCCAACCAGGGCCGATGGCTACGCTTCGCGGCGCGGTTGCGGTTGAAACCAAATACAGGGGATGCGCAACGATAGGCGCGGAAAAGCCCAGCTCGGTGGGAGCGGAAACCAGGTGTATTCTTCCCAATCCCGTAGCATCATAATGATGATCGGCTTTGGTATCTATTTCAAGATGATATCCTTGACATGTTGCAAAGACCTTATGAAAGGCCTCGGCGAGGTGGATGATATAACCATCCGTCTCAAAAGGAGCCGGTTGTTCTTCGATGCTGTCATCGGCCATGAGATGCGCAAAACCGAATTGACTGGCGATAAGGAGCGAATAGACTCCATAGAAACCATATGTGGATTGGCGCCCATGTTGAATTTGGGGCGGAAATGCGTTTTTAAGATGCCGAATGGGAGTCAAGTCCAGCCAGCGCTTGGTTGACAACGCCGTTAGTCTGGCGGCGCGCTTGAAAGCCCCGGCAAGCCGCATATTGCCCAGGGCTTTGTATCGCTTGGCTTCATACTCGCAGGTCAGGGCAATGGTGCCTTCGGTAAAATGGAACTGATTGCTCCTGCCGCCAAACGGGGCCTCGCCGGTGGGGGAAAGATAAAGAAGCATCGTCAATCCGCCCCTTCGCAACATCTCATCCACAAACGCGCGATGCGCGCCATCATAGCCCCAGAACAGCGACAGCGCCAGGTTCATGCGCGAGGTGTAATCGTAGGTCATGGGATCATTGGGATCACGATACATTCCGAACGTGGTGAACCACTGTTTCTGCGTTTCGATATGCCTTTCGATGAAATCGGTGTTATCGGCAATGCCGTATTTTTTCTTGCAGGTTTCACCGGCAACGGCGAACGTGACGAAATTATGGAGTTCATCCGGCTTTCGTTTTGAAAGCACATCCGAGTAATTCTTCTCCGGGTCGTATCCGCCGAGGAGGTGCTTCCAGCGCTTGACCGTGCTTTGGTCTGTCTTGTCGCACAGGGCAAGATATCCCCGCATGAGTTCCTTGGGGTAAAACTCAGCGCCGCGGATGGGTTTTTCGTGAGCATGAAAAAGATCCCTGCACGTTATATCAAGACTTCGCGCGCAAACGTCAACCAGGTCCAGGCAACGCCCCGCGCTGATTAGAAAACCCAATGCTCCGACAAAACGTGCGGCGGTAAAAGACGGGAAACCGTCTGCAAGGCCCGGCTCGTATGGATCAATGATTCGGCCGTCTTTATCCTGCCAGGCGGCGGCTTGTCGCACAATCGGCTCGCTCAATTCCGCGTAAATATTTTTGGTAAGGCCGGTGGGTTCCCAACCATGCGGCGCCTGGGCCCTTAAAAAAATATCCGTTAACTTCGTTTCCAGAGGAAAAGGATTTAATTCGCCGGCCATTTTATATTGCCTTTTGAAATACTGCCCGCCGATTTCTTTTCAGATCTTATTCACCGCATATTTCGGTTTGCCGCCTTGCAGTGCATCACGCACGTTTTCCGCCGCCTTCCGTTTCAGTTCCGTCTGCGATTCTTCCGTGTACCAGCCGGTATGACCTGAAACAGTGATGTTGTCCAGGGTCAGCAGGAGATTATCGACGTTGATCGGCTCTTTTTCAAAAACGTCCAGGCCGGCGCTGTTAATCCACCCTTCGGTGAGGGCCTTATATAATGCGGCTTCGTCAATGAGCGGTCCGCGCGAGGTGTTTATCAGGATGGCCGTCGGCTTCATCTTGCGCAACGCGGCCTCGTTGAACAGACCCCGGGTATTGTCGTTGAGCGGCATGTGAATTGAAAAAAAGTCGCCCTCCCGCAGGGCCGTGTCCCAGTCCGCTTTCTCGGCGCCCAGGGCGCGGATGGCTTTCTCATCCAGGAAGGGGTCATAGACCAGGAAGCGTTGCAACTGGAACCCGCCCAGCTTGCGGTGCAGAATGCGTGCGATTTGGCCAAAACCAAAAAAAACAAAGGTCTTGCCTTTAAGCCGCCATTGCGGCCCGGCGCTTTGGATGTCCCATGTGCCGGCGCGAACCTGCCGGTCCCGCAAGGCGACCTTGCGGACACAACTCATCAGGAGCGCCAGCGCCTGGTCGGAAACGTCCTCGCCGCAATAATCCGGCACGTTGGCCACCCAGATGCCCTTGGCCGTGGCGGATTTTACGTCCACATTGTCGTAACCGACGCCATAACGGGAAATGATCCGGCAACGGGTCAGGGCGGCAATCACCTCGGCATTAAACGGGGCAAGATTGACAATTACACCGTCTGCGGTGCGGCCGGCCCGGATTAATTCGGAGGCCGTCTGGCTTTTGATCGTGACAATGTTCGCGCCGATGGCGCTCAGCACGGCGGTTTCTTCGCGGTAATGGGGATAGCGGTCGTCGGCGATGATCACAGTATATTTCATGGTATTTCCCGTTCAACTTGGGTTAGACGCCCGAAAACGAGCCGAATCCGCCGTCAATCGCGATACTACTGCCGGTGGTGAACGAGGCCGAAGGCGAGCACAGGTAAACGATGGCGCCGACTAATTCCTCCGGCTGGCCGAAGCGTTTCATGGGCGTTTTGCCCAGAATATCAGTGCCGCGCGAAGCGGAGATCGCGCCCGGGGTCTTGTTGATCAGGTCCGCGTTCTGCAGGGTGGGGAAGAAGCCGGGTCGGATTTCGTTGACCCGTATTTTTGTCGAATGGTTTTGCGCCATATAGGTTGCCAGCCATTTGGTGAAATTGCTGATCCCGGCCTTGGCGGCCGAATACGCCAGAACGCGGCTCAAGGGAGTGTCCGCGCTCATGGAAGACGTGTTGATGACGACACCTTCGCCCTGCTGGATCATCACCTTGCCGAAGATCATGGAGGGGATCACCGTGCCCATGATGTTCAAATCGAAGGTGAAGCGGATGCCGTCCACCGCGAGATCGGGGAAAAAAAGCCCTTCTTCCTGTTTCGTGATGGCCTTGGGATGATTGCCGCCGGCGCCGTTGATCAGAATATCCACCCGGCTGAATTTGGCGAGCACGGCGTCCCTGGCCTTGGTTACGCTCTCCGGCTTGAGCACGTCAATCTCGGCGGCCATGGCGTTGCCGCCCGCAGACTTAATTTCGTCGGCGGTTTTCTGGGCTTCATTCAGGCGCAGGTCGAGGGAGGCCACCTTCACGCCCAGCTCGGCCAAACCGCGCGCGACGGCGCCGAACAGCACGCCGCCCGCCCCGGTAATGGCCGCCGTTTTGCCTTCCAGTGAAAATAATGTCTGCAATTTGTCGGACGCATTGTTCTTCATGCCGTGTCTCCTGTGATTATGGTGTTGTCTGCTCCGATTAAATCAGAAATCAGAAATCAGCAATCCGCAATTCTGTTCTATCCCCAGTTTCCGCGCACCAGCGTCCCGGTCTGGTTGGATTGATACAAGGCGGTAATAATTTCCACGCAGGCCAATCCCAGTTCGCCGCTACAGCCGTAAACGGGTTTGCGGTTCCGGCGCACGCAATCTACGGCGGCCGCCAATTCGTCAACATAGCCCAGGTTCAGAAACTCGTCAACCGCCGGCTTGGTCCAGCCGAGGGTGTTATCGGTTTTTTCAATGGCGTAGTTATACCCGGGGCGGCTGTAGACGTTCAGGCATGAACCGAAGGTGAGGTCGGCCTTGAGGTTGCCTTCCGAGCCGTAAATTTCGATTTTGTCGTCCATGCCGCCCACGGTAATGTAATTGCCCTCGATGAGCGCGTGCTCGCCGTTGGCGAATTTCAGGATGCCAAGGGCGAAATCCTCGCCGCCGTTGTCCTTGTGGATGTAATTATCCTTTAACCCGCCGTTGCACTTGCCGAGCACTTCCACCACCTTGTTTTTGCCGCCGTTGCCCAGCAGGTGCAGGATCCAGCCCAAGGGGTGAATGGCCAGGTGAATCAGGCATCCGCCGCCGCACGATTTTCTGGCCTTGGCAAAAGGACTGTGTGTGCCGTTGTGGCATTCCTTGGCCTTCACATAGAGCACCTTGCCGAGGCCGCCTTCACGAATGATTTCCTCGGTCCGGCGCAGGGCCGGGGCAAAGACCCAGTCCTCGCCGTAGAACAACAGCACCCCGGCCTTTTTGCAGGCCGCGATCATTGCGCGGGCATCACTGACATCAGTGGCCAGGGGTTTTTCGCAGAAAATGTGCTTGCCGTGACTGGCCGCCGCCAGCACGACGTCATGATGCAGAAAATTGGGCACGCAGACCGAGACCAGATCCAGGTTTTCCTTGGCCAGCATCTCCTTGTAGTCGGCATAGGTGCGGGGGATATTCCATTTTTTCGAAAACGGCTCCAGGTTGTCAATGGCCGCCACGGCGGCGATCTCCACCGTGGGGTTGCGGCGGTAACTGAAGGCGTGAAAATCCGCGGCGAATTTGGAGCCGACAATGCCAACTTTAATTTTTTCTTTCATGATGCGGTGTCCTTGTCATCACGGTTCATTGCGGCTTTTCAGTTCGATTGTGACCGGTCCATCGTTGATGATTTCCACCGCCATGCGCGCCTGGAACTGACCGGTCACGACGCGCGTCGCGCCCAGGATGCGTTTCAGACCGGCGACGTATTCATCATAAAGTGATTTAGCTTCCGGCGCGCTCGCCGCCAGGATGAAACTGGGGCGATTGCCCTTGCGGGTGTCGGCATGCAGGGTGAACTGGGAAATAACAAGCGCTTCCCCGTCAACTTCTGTAATGGAACAGTTCATCCGGTCGGCTTCATCCGGGAAAATACGCAAGGCGGCGGTTTTCTCGGCCAGGAATTTTGCGTCTTCGGCCGTATCGCCCTGTTTTACGCCCAGGAATACGACGTAGCCGCGCGCAATGCTCCCGATTGTCCGGTTGCCAACGCAGACGCTTCCCCGTTGCACGCGTTGAATCAAGGCTTTCATAATTTCCGTCGTCTGTCGCGCCCTGCGTAGCTACTTGAGCGAAGCAGGGTCCTCCGTCAGCCCTTCTCCGGTCCGGTAATGCCCCAGTATTTCTGCTGGAGATGTTCGCGTTCGAGCGTCATAAACGCCAGTGTTTCGGTGTAGTTATTGACGGCCCGGTTCATGGTCGCGGTAAAGTCCGTGACCCGCTGGGAATCCTTGCGCAGTCCTTCGGCCTGCATAAAACGGTTGACCAGCGCATCCGCTTCGGCGTCAGAAACAAGCTGGTACATGCGCGTGAAATCGCGCACGGGCTTCAACGTGGCGCTCAGCCGGTGGCCGCTCGGTTTCTTTTCCTGGTCGAACGCACGCTCCACGTAAACACCCTTGTCCGTAAATTTGCTCTCCGGTGTGTCCAGGAAGGCAGTTGCGTTCTTTTCGTTTTCCAGCAATTTTTGAGAAACGGCCGTCAATAGATGCCGGGCAATCTCTTCGTTGTCCGCGATAAACGGGCCCACGAAAGGACGCAGGCGACCGGGACGTGAATAGCAGTAACCCTGGACCGCGCCCGCGTCGTTGCGGAACACAAAACAGCCCCCGGCGCCGTCTTCAAACAGCCTGCGCAGAATGTCCGCGCGCTCCAGGAATGCCGAAGCGTCGTAGCGGATGACTTCCGGCAGATCGGTTTCGGTCATGGGGGTCACGTGCTGATGGTCAAACGGTTTGCCCGCAAATTCGGCCAGTTGGAAAACGGAACGCCAGAGGCGATAGGAATTGACATAGCCCACGGCGCCATACACCGTGTTGCCCATAGGGGTGGCATCAAGTCCGTTAATCACTTTGCCTTGCGCGAGCGCATAACGCACGCACGCCTGCATCATGGCGTTGGCAATGCCCTGCCGGCGCGCTTCGGGATGAACCAGGATCATGCCGATCCAGGTGTTGTTCCGGCCAAGCGGCAATACGGAAGAAGTTGCGATGGGAATATCGAATCCCGGGCCGGTTAACTTGGCCACAAACGAGCCGTGCTTGTCCAACTTGATCATCCGCCGAATGTCCGTGGCCGTCTGGTTCCAGCCTGCGCGCATGGTCAACAGGTGCATCGAATCACCGTGCCGGCCGATTTCCTCCAGTCGGAAAATATCCGTGTTGACCACCTTCTGATCGGCGGGCAGTTCTACTTTCATGGCGGGCGGCACAGTCACGCGCATGGTTTTCCCACTGCGTGCCAGCAGTTCGACCTCGCGTTGCGGCGCGAAGGCATCGCCCTTCGGGTTATGCAGGCGGAAACAGCCGTAAAGCGCGTCCAGATAGGGGTCCTGGCCGAGCGTGATTTCCGTAATTTTATCTGGATGTGATTTTTTAATCAATGTTTTCATTAATTTTCCATTCTGTCATTCCCATGAAAATGGGAATCCAATTTTGGATTTTCTGGATTCCCGCTGGAGTTTACCCCGTGCTTTGACACGGGGCGGGAATGACGATCACTCTTCTCATCCGCGTCATTCATGTAACCTGTGGTGAACAGTCATGATTTTTTCTCCAATGTGGGCTTGCGCCCACAACCCAAGAAATTCACCACCCGCTTCGCTGGAGACACGGAGACTGGACTTTTTCTCACATGTTTCCTCACAATCAATCGTTGCGCGCATTTTGCGTCCGGCAGTCGCCGGACACAAAATGCGCACAACACTCTGTGTGGAGAAGGAAGGAGACGAAGTCTTTCTCTGTGCCTCCGTGTCTCAGTGGTGAATCCCCTCTTCTCCTAACACCTTCTTGTTTTTATAACGGTTTCCGATGTATCAGGCACCAATATTCCGGTGTCCACCATGCGGATGGCGCCGGTGGGACAAACATCCACACAAGTGGAACAGGCCAGACATTTTTTACGGTCAATGTTGCATTTTTTGTCCGCGATTGTAATGGCGTTACAGTGGCCGATGGCCGCGCACAGTCCGCATCCGGTGCATTTGTCAAGGTCCACTTCCGCGTAGCCGCCGTGCAACGTGAGTTTATCGGCTGAGGTAATCTTGCCAACGGCCAGGTCGCGGAAATCACGATAATTTCGGTATCCGTGCCGATCCATGAAGTCGCCCAGGTTCTTGAGCCAGCGCGGCAGGAAATCAAAACCCTTGAGCATCGTTTCCGTGCATACGCCGATCAGGTCAGCGCCGCACAGCATGAACTGAATGGCGTCCCTGGCCGAAGCGATTCCGCCCGTGCCTTGAATAAAATGCTTTTCGCCGGCTTTCCGGCGGATTTCATAAACATCGCGCAGGGCCAGGGGCTTGATCCATGGTCCGGAAAAACAAGCCATGGTTGGCTCGTTTTGCAGACGATAGGGTCCCTGGTTGATGTTTTCAATCTCAAAATCGGCAATTGCCAGGCGGTTGGCGACCGAGACCACGCAGTCAATGCCCTTGTCAAAGCAGGCCTTGGCTACGTCAGCAATCCGGCCGCCTTCCGGCGTAATTTTCACGAAAACCGGAATCTTGACGGCCTTTTTCACGGCTTCCGCGATCATGCCGACAATAACGGTATTTTGTCCCATGCTGGCGCCGGTCTGCGCCGTGCGCTTTTTCTCCTCTTCCGAAAGCGCCACGTTGAAAGACATGTTTGGGCAACACATGTTGAGTTCAATGGCATGCGCTCCGGCCGATTCGGCCTTGCGGGCCATGTCTTCCCAGCCGGTTACACCGGGTTTATCGCCCACGTAGGTGATATTGGCGAAAAGCACCAGGTTGCGCGTCGCCTGGCGCCCATCCTCGATCAGTTTCAGGCACTGTGCGAAGGTAAGCCGTTTTTCAGCGGTGAAAGCGTGATATTTTTCCTTGCCAAACCAGCGGTAGCGGGGTGGGAGGCTGATATAAGGCTCCGGCTCGAAGGCCAGCTTGAGGCTCGCGCCCGCCCAGCCGGATTCCTCGGCCAGAATCAACTGCTCTTTCCATTTGACCGTCGGACCGGAGGCGACAATGAAATTGTTGCGGAATCGGACGCCGCCAATGGTCAGGGCGAACCGTCCGTCATCTTCATAAATCCGGGAAGTTTGTTTCATGAAAATTATTTCCTTTTTGTTTTATTTCCTGTTCTTATCAAAACGTGCGGGTGCCGGCTACCCCGATTTGCGAATTTTTTTTCCCGATTTGCGACAGTTGCGCAGGGTTAACAATTACGGCAGGGAACTGTGGCGGCGGTAGGCGGACGGCGTAAGTCCGGTTGCCTTGCGAAAGTGTTCGCTGAGTTTCTTGGAATCGGGAAAGCCGGCCTGTTCAGCGACAATTGTCATGTCACGGTTGGTTTCGGCCAGTAGTCTTTTGGCCTTGTTGATCCGCGCGCGGATAATGGCGTCATGGATTGAGCAGGAGAGTTTATTCCGAAACCGCCGCTCAAGATTGCGCCGGCATAACAAGGGCGCGTTTTTGAGGACGTCCCGGACACCGATTCGTTTCTGGCAATTGGCGGCGATGAAATGCATGGCCTTGGCCATGATCGGATCATCAATTGCAAAAAATTCGGTTGAACGACGGACAACAATATCAAGCGGCGGCAGTTTTATTTGGCGGCGGCCCTTCTTTGCCAGAAAGCCCTGTGGCTTGCCACGGGGTGCTTCACGCGGTTTTTTGCCCTGCATCATCAAGTCCAGCATTTGAGCGGCTTCGAATCCCAGCCGGCGGGCGTCGGTGGCGATGCTGGTCAGCGGCACGGAAGCCATTTCGCAGAGCATGGCATTGTTATCCACGCCGACGATCCCCATATCTTCCGGCATGGCAATTCCAAGTTCGCGGCAGGCGTCAATGACCATGACGCCTACAAAATCGGTGGCGGCAAATATGCCGCTGCGCGGCGGCAATGATTTCAGCCATGACTTCAAGTTCGCCGGCGTCCAGGAATAATTAAATGATGGCGCCCGGCAATTTCCAAACGGCGCCAACAGACTGCATTTGTGTCCGGACTTGGCGAGGCATTCAACGAACCCGCTTCCCCGCTCGTGCGACCAAGTGCGGGGATAATAAAAACCGACGAAACCGAATGTGTGGCAATTCAGGTTCATCAGGTATTCGGCCGCCATGTGCCCGACAGCGGCGTCATCATTGATGACGGCCGGCAAATCCGGCGTAAAGGCGCTGTTTACAACGCTCACGACCGGGATACGCAAAGCATTGACCACTTTGGCCAGCGGTTTTTCATAAACCTGGACAATGGCGCCGTCGCATTCCTTGAGAATTTGCGGCCAATGATGACTGAAAAACGGATTGGCCGTGATTTGCCACTGCGCGCCGCTGTGGATATAATGCAAAATGCCTTCCAGCAGGCGGCGGTTGTGCTCAAACTCCATGTAAAGTCTGATGCCGACTTTATAGTTCATTAACGGAACTTTTGAAATATGTGGCGAGCCGCAGCCAGCGCGCGGTTTGCCTTGCGCGTCATTTCGTCTAATTGCTTATTCAGTTTCCCGTTCACTGTCATAACAGAATGCCTTCTTTCGCCACATTGATCAGCAGAGGGCTGTAGCGTCGGCGCTTGATGGTCGCTTCGGAAACTGGGAAGGCAGAAACGGCGACGCCATAACGGATAAGCGTTTTCCCCGCCATTTCATCAACGTGGTCATTGATCTGGCCGGACATCCGATCGACAACAATCAGGCAATCATAGTCCGACTGCGGATGCGCATCGCCGCGTGCTTGCGAGCCAAAGAGAACTATCCTTCTAAACCGGCGGCCAAGTCTGGCCCGAATGCCATTGGAAAAGAATGTTAATTGCTTATTCAGTTTTCCGTTCACCGTCATAATAGTATGCCTTTTTTCAACACTTTAATCAGCAGAGGGCTGTAGCGTCGGCGCTCAATGGCGGCTTCATTTAATTGTCGTGATGCCCCATTGATTGAATAATAGTTGTATAGACCTTATTTTGGACACAATCAATACAAATACCCCGGCCCTTACGTCGGCAGATTGCTCAATCCATCCTCCGGCAATGTCAGATTGTCAATCAGGCGGGTCTTGCCGATATATACGGCCAGGGCCACAAGGACCGGGGTATCAAGCCGCGGCGCCGGCTGAAGCGTAGCGCGATCCACGATTGCAATGTAATCCACCCGCGCCGCGGGAATCTGCTCAATGCCGGCCTGCATTGCGGCGATGATCCGGTGGGCGTCGCGTTCGCCTTCACGATAAAGGCGCCGGGCTGTTTTCAGCGCTTGCTGGAGGCCGAGCGCATCCCGGCGCTCGGCCGGCGCCAGATACGTGTTGCGGGAACTTTTGGCCAGGCCATCGCTCTCGCGGATAATGGGCGCCAGCGCGATGGTTACGGGAATATTCAGGTCGCGCGCCATTTGCTGGATCACGCGCGCCTGCTGGGCGTCCTTTTGACCGAATACGGCCACGTCCGGCTGGATCAGGTTGAACAGTTTGGCTACCACCGTCAGGACGCCGCGGAAATGGCCGGGGCGCGCTGTGCCACACAGTCCCTTGGAAAGGATGTTTTCTTCCACATAGACGGAATAACCGGCCGGATACATGGCTTCCGGCACGGGGTTGAAAATAATGTCCACGCCGGCGGCCTTGCACAATGCGGCATCGCGTTCGAAGTCGCGGGGATACCGGCCAAAGTCCTCATTCGGCCCGAACTGCGTCGGGTTCACAAAGATACTCAAGACCACCACGTCTGCCTGTAGCCTTGCCAGCTTAATCAGCGATAAGTGTCCCTCGTGCAGAAACCCCATCGTGGGCACCAGGCCGATGTGTTTGCCCGCTCTCTGCAGAGCGAGCGCCGTTTTCTGCATGTCTTCAGGCGAGGTGATGATGTTCATGGCGGTATGCTCCCTGCTTAGGTGCCAGGGAAATATACCACAACCGCGAGTGGCCAGGCCATTATAATTCTTTGGGATTTGGGAGTGGTTGTTTGCTTGAACGGCGGTATGCTAAACATTTGCGCTTTTCATTAGCAGTTGTCTGCGTAACATATAGCCGTGGTTCGTGAAGGGGCGATCATAATGACTTGCAAAACTCGAAAGGGGCGTATGACTCTCGGTGCCGAGTTGAAAATTCGGACGATGACCCGAGCGGATATGGATTTGGCGGTGGACTGGGCGGCTGAAGAAGGCTGGAACCCGGGCCGGCACGATGCCGACTGCTTTTACGCCGCCGATCCAAACGGGTATTTCATGGCTTTCCATGGCAACGAACCAATCGGCTGTATCAGCGCGGTGGCCTATGATGAAAACTTCGGTTTTATCGGCTTTTTTATCGTCAAACCTCGGTACCGGGGCGGTCGGATAGGCATTTGCCTGGGAACGCACGCCCTGGATTATCTGGGGCCGCGTAATGCCGGTATTGACGGTGTGGAAAAGAAGGTAAGAAATTACATCCACCATGGCTTTACACTGGCCGGCCATACGATTCGCTATGAAGGTTGGGGTATTGCCGGGCAGACTACGGTCAATCTCCGGCCTATCGCTGAGGTGCCGTTTGACCAGTTGACGGCGTATGACCGCCGCCATTTTCCAGCTCCGCGGCCGCATTTTCTATCACGCTGGATTAAACAGCCGGACAGCGCCGGGTTCGCGGTGATGAGTGGTCCAAGCATGGCCGGGTATGGCATTGTCCGGGCCTGTCGGCAAGGATATAAAATCGGCCCTTTATTTGCCGATAACCCCGCCGTGGCGGAAGAACTATTGCTGGGGCTTATTGCCGTCGTGAAGTCGGATGGCCCAATGTATCTCGATGTTCCTGAAGTAAATGCCGCCGGTGTAAGCTTGGCGCTCCGTTACCACATGAAGCCGGTGTTCAAGACTGCCCGAATGTATAATCGCGCCGTTGTCAATCTTCCCATGCAAGCTGCTTTTGGTGTGACCAGCTTTGAATTGGGGTAAGTAATATTAACGGGGTGGCAACCGGAAGGCGAAAATAATCCTGGATAAGTTTTTATCATATAGCGGCATCAGAATTCTGTCGTCAGGATCCGTTCCGCCTTCCAGCGCCCGGCTTTCCTGAAAATCCGCCAGGTGACAATCTTGCGTGAAGGGACGTTACCCAGCTTGATTTGTTGTCCGAGCCAGATTAATTTTGCCGACGCGGTTTGTCTGCCTTCATTTTCCTGAACGCGTATAATCCAGCCTTGCCCGTTATGTGCCGGTTTCAGCGCGAGCAGATGCAAGGTTGAAGGCATCAGTTCCGCCAGGGAGCCCTGGCGCGGCCAAGGTGCTTTTTTGGGAGGCACAGGAACGGTCAGTACGTTCTGTTCCAGCTCTCCGGCCAGGCGCGGTAATTGCGCGTTGCCGGACGAAAGAACGAAACGGAATTTCAATTCCCCGTTATCCACTGTGGGACGCCACAGTTCTTCCCTGGATCCCATGGTCCGGTTGTCGGCATAACGACTGGCGCGGACAATCGTGGCCTGCAGGGCGCCGTCCTTGTTGTTGAACGCATAAAGCGCGTCACTGGCAAAACCGAAACCTGTGCGGTTTTTTTCCACACGCACCCAGCGTCCGCCCGGAACTTCACCGCAGGGTGTGCGCCGGATTATGCCGCCCGGCACCTCAAATTCCGCCTTATTGCCCACCGAAGGCATGACTAATTTCAGTCGCGCGGAGCGTTCGTTCCATAAAACGCGGGCATTAACATCAACGGCGGGCCGGTTATGATAAACCGAAATCATCAAATCCAGATGGGAGTGTCCGCCGGTCATTCGAACCCATAACGTGCCTCGTTCCGGTCCGCATTCAATTGTCCGGACATCGGTTATTTTCCAATTATAGCGGATTTTTTGTAAATCCAGCGAACCAGGTTCCTCGAATAATCCCCCCCAAGATCCCCAGGTATCTTCCACGGTTATGACGCCAAAGCCGGATTTGCCAAAGACCGGTTTGCCTTTTAAGAAAACCTGGATGCCGGCGCCGCCTTTGATGGCCTTCACGCGATATATTCCGTTGTCAAGCTGGCTGGGCCGGGCCTTTACAGGATTTGATACTGTCGGTTTTTGGGCGCCTTCCTTCCATGCCAGCGTAAAAACACTCCAGCCCAACGGTGGTAGTGTTACCTGGGTTACCACCCGTTTTCTCCATGCAAAATCAGGGAACGAGGCGTGCTCGGTGGCCACAACCTGGAAAGGCAGAGGTCTTTTGTCCGGCCCACACAACTCAATCGGCAGTTTTTCAACTTTATTGGTATAGGCCATGATCGGGCGATAATCGAGACAAGCTTCCAGTTCCAGCGGACCTTTGTATTCGTAAGATTGTGGATTCCAAACCAGGAACGATACTGCCGAGGGATGGTCGCCGGCGGGGCGGGGCACGCTGGTATCCACCTTGTCCGCCAACGCGTTCAATGCGGTCAGTTCCGCCTGCCGGCATTGATGCATAGCCTTGCCCAGCCAGGCCAGCTGATCGTCGCAGGCCCGCTCGATGCTTGACCCGGGTAATATATCGTGGAACGAATTGAAAAGCAGAGCGTCCCATGCGGAACCAAGATTCGCCGGCTTTTTGGCAAAAGCCGCGCTGATTACCGTGTCCGTGCGTTCGACACGGTTTAGCAGGGCTTCGGTTTTTCTGAAAGCAAACTTGAGTTTCGCCGCCGACGCATAACAGCCGCGCAGGCAGAAATTAAGTTCCCCGTTATAAACCGGCAGAATCTGTTCGCCTTTATGCGCCACTTCGGCATAGAGGGCTTTGAACAGGCGGTGCAGTCCGGAATGAACAACATTAACTTCCGGATGTTTTCCGGCCCATTCGCGGATTTCCGCAACCATCCGGCGCGTAGGTCCGCCGCCGTGATTGCCAAGGCCGTAATAAACACCGACGTTGTCAATATCACTTTTTGACGCCGCTTTCAGCAACTTATCAAGCCGCGTGCTGATATCATCATGTCGTTCACAGCCATACCAGCCTGCCAGGGGCCGATATCCCATTACACGCGAACCGCCCGATCCGATCCACCAGAAGGCGGGTTTGGCGATAGTCAGCTGATGGTGGTCCGGACGCGAAAAGGCGAAGCCCGTTATGCCTGCTGACACAAGAATTTCCGGCATGCCGGCGCTATGCCCGAAGGCATCCGCCGCCCAAGCCACCGTGATGTCCTTGTTAAACCGCGCGCGAAAATACTGTTTGGCCCGGAGAAAATGGCGTGCCATGGTCTCGGTTCCGGTCAAGTTCATGTCGGGTTGGACATAGGTTCCGCCGACAATGTCCCAGCGCCCGGCCGCCACGTATTTTTTTATGCGCGCAAAAGTCTTCGGATCATATTTTTCGATATGCTCGTAAACGGCCGCTTCGCCGCGAATACAGGTTAAATCCTTGATTTCATCCATCAGGTCGAGAATGGTGCGGGAGGTGGTAATGCCTTCATTCAAACCCTCGTGCCAGTCCCACAACCAGACCGGATCCAAGTGGGCGTTGGCAATTAAATGGAATGTTTTTTTCATATGGTTTAACGCGGTATATGTTCGCAACCCAAATTTACCGTCTCTCTCCCGCTTGCGCCTGAATTCCTTCCGTATGTTTCGTAGTTGATTCTCTCTTGCAAGCGAAATCAGGCGGGTTGCCAGGCGTCAAAATTCTTCAATAATTGCAGGCCCAGGCGTCCCGATTTTTCAGGGTGAAACTGGGTGGCCGCCAGGTTGGCCCGGGCGACAACCGATGCGAACCGGACGTCGGCATATTCGGTTTCGCCCAGCACACAGGCGCGCTCGGCCGGCGTCGGGTAATAGCTGTGCACAAAATAAAATTCACTGCCACTTTCAATTCCCTCAAACAGGGGGTGTGGCTTGATGAACGTCACGCTGTTCCAGCCGATCTGGGGCACTTTATCGGCCGGGTTGGTCGGGTGAAAGCGCTTGACCGTGCCGGCCAGAATCCCCAGTCCAGGCACGCCGCCGTCTTCTTCGGAAGCCTCGAAAACAATCTGGGTGCCCAGACAAATGCCGAGGAAGGGGGTGCCGCGCTGAACGACTTGGCGCAGGACGTCGGCCAGGCCCAGGGCGCGGATATTCTGCATGGCGGCGCCGGCCGAACCCACTCCGGGAAAAATCACGCGCTCGGCCGCACGAATCCGCTCCGGATCCTGCGTAATTTCGGAGCGCGTCCCCAGGTAGTCCAGGGACAGCTTGACGCTGGTCAAGTTGCCCGCGTTATAGTCCACAATCGCGATCATACGTTATCGGTCCTCCTGACCATCGACCATCAACCATTGACCATTGATCAGTAGCATCCCATAGGATGCTTTGGCTGAGGGCTGTGGGCTATTGACTGTGGGAAAACCCCAATAAAACCGAGGGCTATGAAGGACCATTATCAAAACCGCAGTTCCGGTTTTTCCCATCTGTGTTTATTCTGTTCCG